>JBFPJN010000006.1 GCA_040839025.1 Alphaproteobacteria bacterium LSUCC0719 | reverse complement strand
GTAGACTGGCGGTATTGCTCATATATCAGTGCATGTCAGTGCCTACATCGGGAACCACTATACTCAGCGGGCACCATCTTCCGTATTTCACCTGCCATAAAGCACCTTGATTCAAACAGTTGGTCAATCACTGCTGAATTGGGCAGCTCTAGCCGCTGACCCTGCTTGAGTGGCGGATAACATTGCGACGGGCCTCGATGACAACATCCAGGCCCGGACTTCACAGGAATGCGTTAAAGGGCTTCAGCCGCACTGGCACCGCAGGCTTTCTAGATCCCACGATAACAGATGGACTCATAGTCATGCCGTTTGGTGATCTTTTCATCAAACGCAAATATATCAAGCATCGCGTTATATCCCGCATCCGAAATCGCCATGTCAACCGGCCAGCATCCCATCTGCTGATAGGCATGGATGCATTGCGTCAACACGGGCTCATTGATGCTGGGGAACAGGGGCTTTTGCGCCGAGGCAATTTCCGCAGCAGGTGTCGACGCCATATAGTGACGGGTGCGGGCATAGGCACGGCAAAAGGCTGCACCATCGGACGAGTCCAGCCAATCGGGCATGGCGGCCACGCTGGAAAAGGCGCAGGCCCCTACCATGGGGCCGAGTGCCGCTACGACATGGCCGACACCGTCTGCCTCGAGCTGTTGCGGGGCGGGGCCCTGCTGATGGATATATTTGCCGTGTCCATTACGGAAAGCGGCATCCATTTCCTTGGCATTGCCGGCATCGATGATGGTGATCTTGGAAATATCAATACCGGCTTTGTGACACGCATATCTGAACATCGTCATTGGCTGACCACCGTGGTGTACAAGAACCTCAGCACCCTCCAGAGAGGACCAGTTGAAGTTGCTGTCGGCATCCCGGCCAGTGATGAAAAACCCATCCATATTGTTGATCAACGCAAAGTGCCGAGCCACAGGCGGGCGACCGTTCTCCAGCGACGAAAATCCCTGGCTGATCGTGGATTGCACAACCTGCGCGGTTCCGTCTGCCAGCGCTTCCAGAGCGGACACCCCGGGTTCGGCAACGCTCCATTCATACTCAAACCCCTCATCCGCCAGAAAATTTCCCGTCATGGTGGAAATCAAGGGCGAATAGAAAGCTGAAAACAATGTGAATTGAATGTGGATTTTAGGCATGGACAGTTCTCCGAATTGGGCGTGAAACTATGTCACCATTGTTGCTCCGGGTCGACAAATTACTCCTGTTGCGCGAACAGACACATGCGCAGGTCCGCGACACAAACGTGAACCTGCGGCATTTCCGGCTTCACCCGTGACTGGAAATCACGCTACATTCGGGCATCAGATTTTTATCAGAAAGTAAGATTTGGAACAGTCTAAGTCATCATTGCATGGTCTCGTCATGTCACTGGTTGGGTTTGCCCTCTACTCAACGCATGATGTGATCATCAAATATCTCGGCTCGTTTTACTCGCCCTTCCAGATCCTGTTCTTTTCGGTACTTTTTTCCTTTCCGCTGGTGACCCTGTATATCCTCAGGAATCCGCGGACAGGAAGCTTGTGGCCACATTATCCGCTATTGATGCTGGTCCGTGTCCTGGCGATCTCCCTGACCGGCTTTTGCGCTTTTTTCGCCTTTTCGGTGTTGCCGCTTGCCCAGACATATGCGCTTTTGTTTCTGACCCCCATTCTGATCACGGCTCTGTCCATTCCCATTCTTGGCGAGCCTGTCGGCTTCCATCGCTGGTGTGCCATTCTTGTCGGCTTTCTTGGTGTGATGGTGGTCCTGGAGCCAAGTTCCACATCCATGAATGTGGGACATCTTGCCTGTCTTGGCGCTGTAGTGGCCTCGGCAACCAATGCGCTGATCACGCGCAAGATCGGTCAGCGCGAGAAAACATCGGTGATGCTGATTTATCCGCTGATTGGCAATTTCCTGATCATGGGCCTGATCCTGCCGGCCGTGTATGAACCCATGCCACTGATCCATCTTGGTGGCATTGCGCTTATATCCCTGCTGGGGTTTCTGGCGATGTTCTGCATTACGATAGCGTTCAGGGAAGCCAGCGCGGGTGTCGTGGCCCCGATGCAATATTCCCAGATTATCTGGGCCGGCATCTTCGGCAGCATGTTCTTTCAGCAAAACCTTACCTGGACCTTTACGATCGGCGCCCTTCTGATCATTTCCAGCGGTCTCTATATCGTCAGACGGGAATGGACAAAGACCGACTCGCTTCAACCGGTGCTGTCAACGGGCACATTCCGGCCTGACATTGGATTGCGTCCCCGGTTTCTGCTGTCCAGGGTGTTCAAGAAATAGCCGGACCGGCAGGTGCTTTTGGCAATATGCCGATCAACTGCAGCCGCTCCGCCAAGATGTGTTTGGGCATGGGGTCTTTGATTCTGATGGCATTTGTGACAGATTCGCAGACGCACCAGATCCATTTACATGACACAAACAATCTGCAAGAGAGGATTCGACCATGTCTTTATATGAGGCGCTGAGCCAGGCATTCGCCGAAAGAAATGTTCAAGCATATCTGGACCTTCTTCATGAAGATCTGACAGTGATTTTTCACAAGTCGGGCAGTCGCTATTCCAAGGATGAATGGGCACCGATGGCGACCGGGATGATGGGAAACCCCAAATTCATCCAGGACTCCTCACGCTGCGTCTATGAGAATGACGATATTCTGGTGCAGCATTCCTTCATGTCCTATCCCGATGACACCAGAGAGGCCGTGATGCTGGTCGCCATGCTCAAGGACGGCAAAATCATCCGGATGGAGACGGGGGCCACATCGCTGGACTGATGGCGCAGCGCTCTTTTTGCCGGCGAAGGGGGTTGAACACACTCATTTTCCACACCACGTATTCGGTATAGATCTATAGACTTGTGAAAGGAAGATCAGATGCAACGCTGGGAATATAAGACACTCGAGGCCAATCGAGACAATTACAAGGGCTTCTTCAAGGGCATCAAGGATGACAAGTTTGAAAAGGATCTGAACGAGCTTGGCCAGGAAGGCTGGGAATTCGTCGGCCAGGGCATGAATGACGGCGTCAACAACAACTTCCTGATCTTCAAACGACCTGCCTGACGGCGCATCATCAAGGCAAGGCAATCTGGCTTTGCCAACGCAACCCCACTCCTGACGGCCCGGCCGGGTGACCTCGGCCGGGTGAGTTTTTGGCAAAACCGGTCAGCGCCGACGTCGCCATGAAGGCGGGTCAGTGGCCGGTGTCGAATGCCCCCTGCCGCACGCGGTAGTCTACAGCCACCTGATATTCCGGGTCGTCGTCACTGCCGATGATCAGCTGTCCGGACCGTGACAGCAACCTGTGGCAGTCACGGCTCAGATGGCGGAGCATCACGGTCTTGCCGGCCTCGTGATATTTGGCGGCGATATCCTCGATGGCCTGAAGGGCTGACTGATCGACAACGCGGGATCCGGCAAAGTCGATGATCACCGTGGCGGGATCGTCCTTGATCTGGAACAGCTCGCGAAACCCGGTTGCCGAACCAAAGAATAGCGGTCCCTTGATGTCATAGACGATGGCCCCCTTTTCCCGGACAGAGGGGCGCTTGGACGCCTGAATGGTCTTGGCCGCGTTCCAGGCATAGACAAGCGCCGACATGATCACCCCGACAACCACCGCAATGGCCAGATCCTCGGCCACGGTGACAGCGGTGACGGTGAGAATGACCAGCGCATCGGCGCGCGGCACCTTGCGCAATGTGGTGATGGAATGCCAGGCAAAGGTACCGATAACAACCATGAACATCACCCCGACAAGCGCGGCAATGGGAATTTGCTCGATCAGCGATGCGGTGAACAGAATGAAACCAAGAAGGAACAGTGCCGCGGCGACACCGGCAATGCGGGTGCGACCGCCGGACTTCACATTGATCATCGACTGGCCAATCATCGCACAGCCGCCCATGCCACCAAAAAAGCCGGTCACGAAATTGGCCGCGCCCTGGGCCACACATTCGCGCGAGGCACCGCCGCGCTGTTCGGTCATGTCACCGACAAGATTCAAGGTCAGAAGACTTTCAATCAAACCGATGGCCGCCAGGATCAGCGCATAGGGAAAGATGATGGCCAATGTTTCGACGGTGAATGGCACCGTCGGGATGGCGAAGGCGGGCAGTCCCCCCGACAGGCTGGCAAGGTCGCCGACGCGCGGCACGTCGATGTCAAAGCCGATCACAATGGCAGTGACGATGCCGATGGCTGCGAGTGGTGCCGGAACAAGTTTCGTCAGACGCGGTGCCTGCCAGATGACAAGCATGGTCAACGCAATCATGCCGATGGTGGTGTACAGCATCTGACCGTCCATCCAGCGTGTGCCGCCATCCGGACTGGCAATCTTGAACTGCTCCAGCTGCGCCAGCCCAATCACGATCGCAAGACCGTTCACAAAGCCGATCATCACCGGATAGGGGACCATACGAATGAATTTGCCCCATCGCAGAGCGCCGGCAATCAGCTGCAGAATGCCCATCAGTATCACGGTGGCAAACAGATACTGGACGCCATGTTCCATGACCAGCGCCACCATCACGACAGCCAGAGCGCCCGTGGCCCCGGAAATCATACCGGGCCGTCCTCCAAAGAGCGCCGTAATCAGGCCGACGATGAATGCCGCATAGAGTCCGACCGGTGGCGCCACACCGGCAACAAAGGCAAAGGCCACCGCTTCTGGCACCAGCGCCAGAGACACGGTAAGGCCGGACAATATTTCGATGGAAAGCTGCTTTGACGACAATCGGGGGCGGGAACTGTCGTTATAGAATTCACCACAAACGAGCCGGTGAAGTCGGCCAGACTTGAATAATGACATGAGGTAAGGGTCTGTGTCTCGGGAACGGAGAAAAGATGGGTTGGACGCGTCGTTCGCTCTACCGCGCCCGTCTGTGCGCCCCTGTGTACATGGCGGCACCTCAGATGGCCACCCTCCAGATCCGGTTTTTCCGCCGGCTTCTCCCGTGCGGGCTGTGATGTCTTGCGCTGGATCCCTGTCAGTCCACTTTGCCAGTCAGTCCACTTTGCCAGTCAGGCCGGCCGCCGCGATCCCGGCAAGCGCCGCCGCCTCGTCATTGTCCGACGTGTCGCCGGAAATGCCAATCGCGCCAACAAGCGTTCCGCCATCATCATGGATCAGCACGCCACCGGGAACCGGTACCATGTCGCCACCAAAGGCACCATTGACGGCCTGAATGAAATAGGCCTGCTGTTCGGCACGGTTCATCAGGGCTCGTGTTCCGATGCCAAGGCCGATGGCGGCATTCGCCTTGCCATGGGCGATCTTTGCCCGCAGCTGGCTGCAGCCATCCTCCGACAATGCCGCGACAAGCGCGCCCCGGCTGTCGAGTATAACGACGCTGAGCGGCTTCAACCCCATCTCGCGCCCTTTGGCAAGCGACGCTTCGACAACTGTCCGTGCCTGCTGAAGTGTGATGTTCATATCTGTACCTCTTTTGATTGGCCGGCATCTTGTGCGCCAGATGCGCGCCGGAACAGAAACGGGACCGTGTCCAAATGCCTGATGAGGCACCCTGGTCAGCTTTGTCCACCCGACGGGGATCGTCGGCATTGTCAGCCGGGTGTACCGGCCTACCGGCGTCAGGTGCCGGATTTGTAGATCCCGATGATTTCCGAGAGCAGGTCGAGAGCTTCCTCGCGGGGGCGCTGGAACGTATTGCGCCCGATGATTGAACCATTGCCGCCGCCATCACGAAGCCCGCGGATTTCCTCCATCAGGCCGGCGCGATCCTTGGCCGCGCCACCGGAAAAGACAACAATCCGGCGTCCGGCGAATGATGCCTGCATGATATGGCGGGTGCGCGCGGCCAGCGTGTCACGCGGCACGCCGACAGATTCATAGACCGATGTTGCCGCCGCCTGCTCAAGATGGTCTGTTGGGGGCTTGACCTTGATGATATGGGCACCGAGAAGCGCCGCCATATGGGCTGCATAGGCGGCAACGTCGAGTGCCGTTTCGCCCGGTTTGCTCAGCCCGCCCCCACGCGGATAGGACCACAGCACCACGGCAAGGCCAAGCGCCTTGGCCTCGGCGGCCATGTCCTGAAACTGCCCGATCATGTCAAAGGCGGCATCGGACCCCGGATAGATGGTAAAGCCGACGGCACTGCATCCAAGACGAAGCGCCTCGGCCACCGATCCGGTAATGGCCTGGCTTGGCGCATCACCGCCACGAGCCAGAGAGTTCGACGAATTGACCTTCATGATGGTTGGGATCTGCCCGGCAAATTTATCAGCACCTGCCTCGATCATACCCAGCGGCGCGGCATAGGCCGACAGACCGGCATCAATGGCAAGCTGAAAATGATAATGCGGGTCATAGGCGTCCGGGTTGACGGCAAAGCTTCGCGCCGGGCCATGTTCAAAGCCCTGATCGACTGGCAGAATGACAAGCTTGCCGGTGCCGCCAAGCCGACCCTGCATCAGGATGCGCGCCAGATTGGCCTTCACGCCTGGGTTGTCGGCACCATAATTGTCGAGGATGGCTTTGACTTTGCGGGTGATTTTCATCGGGGATACCTCACGGCAGGTGGTCTGATGCTTTGCGATGCGGGTATTTGCCCGTGTCCCCCAATCGTCACAATGTGACAAACACGAGCCACCCGCATCTCTGTAAAGTTATAGGCATTTCGACAGGAAAAACCACTCAAAAGATGCTGCTTGCCGGTGTCCGGGGCGGCATCAGAACACCCGCAGATACCTCTCGGTCTCGAAGGGCGTGACCTGTTGCCAGAAGAAATCCAGTTCGCGTTCCGCCTGCTGAAGCCAAATTTCATACTGATCGGCACCGAGAATCTCGCCAAGCCAGGCCGAGGCACGGGCCTGGCGGATGGCCTCGTCAAGCTGCAGGGGGATTGGCGGGGCGGAGCCATCAAGATAGGCATTCCCGGTCGTGACGTCCGTCGGTTCCATTGCCGCTTCCATACCGTCAAGACCGGCGGCGATATCCGCCGCCAGCAGCAGATAGGGGTTGCAATCGGCCCCGGCATCACGCTTTTCGATTCGGGTGGCGCTTTCATGTCCTTCAATCACGCGAAGCGCGACGGTGCGATTGTCAAATCCCCAGCTTGCGTTGGTCGGACAGAATGATTGCGGCTGGCGGCGGCGATATCCATTGACCGTCATTGCGCCGCAGATCGACATCTCGGCCATCCGGTGCTGCATGCCGGCCAGGAAATGTCGACCGGCATCACTCAGCTGCCCCTTTTCGGAGAAGATGTTCCGTCCCTCGGACCATAGTGAATAATGGACATGAAACCCGTTGCCACTTTCGGCAAGAAAGGGTTTGGCCATGAAACTGGCATGAAAGCCATGCCGCGCTGCCAGCTGCTTGACCAGCGAGCGGAACATGACCACCCGGTCCGCCGCCAGAAGAGCGGTATCATGGCGGAAATTCACCTCGACCTGACCAGCCGCATATTCCGGGTTTGACTGTTCGATGGGAATGCCCATGGCCTCTATATGTTCGCGAATGGGCCCAAGGATCGGTTCAAGTTCTGCGGCCCGGTCCAAACCGTAGCAATCATTGCCCCTGTCGAAGGGCAAGCCTGTTTCCGGGTCCAGAAGATAGAATTCCAGTTCGGTGCCGGCATGAATTTCAATGCCCATCGCATTGGCGCGTGCGATTTGCCGGACCAGGGCCTGGCGTGGATCGATGGACAGCGCTTTATGGTTCATGCTTTCGGCACGCGCAAAACACAGCGCCACCCCCGGTTCCCACGGAATGGAGACCGGGGAGTAAAGCGGGAAGATATGGCAATCGGGAAAGCCGTTTTCAAAATTGACCACCGGCGTGTCCCAGATATCGCACGTCATATCCATGGTGAACAATGACATTGCCAGCGCGTTGCCGGACTGGCAGATCCTGTCCCATTGCGCCGCCGGGATGCGCTTGCCGCGCATGATACCGTTCAGATCTCCGAGTCCCAGGGCAACGGTATGTGTTCCCTGTGGCAATGAATAGTCTGTCGTCGTCACGATGACCGGCCTCTCTTGCGATGATGCTGCGCTGTCGTTGCTGTTGCGTGATGCGTTGCTGTTGCGTGATGCAATCACACTGCCACCGGCATTGCAAGGACAGGGCCGCAGACCTGACGTGATGGTGATTTTGGTCGCCTCACGCCACACTCGTCTATAGGCTTGCGGCAGGAATGGTGGCTGCAGGTGGTGACAGCGTATGAAGGTGTCGATTTTCGAGCAACCGCAGGGTGACAGGCCAATGCTGGCCCTGCTGTTGTTGCTTGTCGGTGTAAGCCTGTTGTCACTTCAGGATTCGCTTGTGAAATTCGTCGCCCCTCAGACCAGTTTCTGGCAACTCCAGATCATTCGTTCATCCTTCAATCTGACGATCCTCGTCGGTCTGGCTGTTTTCACGGGTGGACTCAGGCTGCTGTGGCCGCAACGGCTCGGACCGGCCATTATGCGCGGTGTTCTGCTGGCCCTGTGCATGGTGTGTTTCTTTGGCGCCGCGCAGCAGATCACAGTGACCCAGATGGCAACCGGCCTGTACACCTATCCGCTGTTTGTCACCCTTCTCGCCGGGCCGGTGCTTGGCGAGCGCATTGGCCCCTGGCGGATTGGCGCGCTGCTTCTTGGTGCGGCTGGCTGTCTGCTGGTGCTGAACCCGTTTGCCGATGCCTTTACGCCGTTTCAGGCCGTTCCTGTGCTGTCTGGCTTCTTCTATGCCTGCAATATTCTGGTGCTGCGACGCTATTGCCGGAATGAAAGTCCGCTGGCGCTTGTCTGTATGGTGAACCTGTTGTTCATCCTGACCGGATTTGTCGGCGCTGTGGCGGTGGGCTGGCTGCCTGTCGATCCGACATGGCGCGAGCTGGTCCCCTTCATTCTTGTCAGCTGGCCAGAGGTCACGACCATGCTGGTTGGCATGCTGGCGATTTTGGCGGTACTGAATCTGTTCGGGAACCTGTTTCTCAGCCGGGCCTATCAGACAGCCGACAGTTCGCTTCTGGCACCTCTCGATTTTACCTATTTGCTGCTGATCGCGGTGTGGGGCCGGGTGCTGTTCGACAGCTGGCCGACCCGGCTGGCGATTCTTGGCATGGTGATGATCGCGGCGGCCGGCATGATCACCGCGGTGCGGGAACGGCGGCGTCCTCTTGCGTCACCATCGCCCTGACAAAGCGGCTGACAGCAGACTGTCAATTCAGTACATCTTTGGCCTCGCGCATATGGCAATACAGGATCGGGACCAATCATGAAAATCACGGTCGGAGAATCTCCGGTACATGGGCTTGGTGTCTTCGCCCTTGTGGATGTTGCTGCTGGCGAGACGCTTGAACGCTGTCCCTACATCGTCATTGATGATGACGATCTGCAGGAGGCGAACCGTCTGAATGACTATCTGTTTACCAGCCCGGACGATCCAAACGACTATCTCGTCGTGATGGGGTGCGGCATGCTCTACAACCATGCCACCCCCGGCAACGCCAAATGGGAGGTCGACGAGACCGACAACCGCTTCCTTCGCTTTTATGCCGATCGCGACATCAAGGCCGGCGAAGAGCTGTTTCATGATTATGGCGATGATTACTGGACAACCCGTGCCGAGACGTAGCCGACAGGCTAGCCGGACGCTGCCAGTATCGCGATCACCTCACGCGCCGTACCAATCGCCAGATAGGCAAAGGCAAGCGCGCAGACCCGGTATGTCCAGACCCGCCAGAGTCCGCCCCGGCCACCAAACAGCCGACTGATCAGCCCGGCGCAGACAAAGCACCAGACCACCGATGAGGCCATGAAGCCGCAAAAGAAGATGGTGTAGTCGGTCCTGTCCGGATTGCTGATTCCCAGCGCGCCAAAGGCGCTGCCAAGCGCCGCCCAATAGGCAACATTCTGTGGGTTCGACAGTGACAGCACGATGCCGGATCGCATCGCGCTGGTCCCCTGACGTTGCGGCATCTCCTCGGCCTTGCTCTGGCTGGCCCGCCAGCTGTCCCAGGCCAGCCACGCCAGATAGCCGGCGCCGGCAATGCCAACCGGCACCCTCAATGTCTCTGCCTGCAGCAGCAGGCCGATCCCGGCAAGACCAAGAATGGCCCACACCGCGTCACCGACAAGTGATCCGAACTGGACCGACAGTGCCGCCCTGTATCCGCCGGACAGACCATATCGGATCGTTTCCGCAAAGACAGCGCCCGGGGTGGCGTTGAAAATAAAGCCAAGCAGGAACGCCATGCCGAGAAGTTCAAAGGCTGGGATCATAGGGGTGAAAGCGCCTGTATTGCTGCCGTTATGTTCGTGATTTGCCAACAGGGAACCGGGATGACCCCATTCTGGCGCGTCTTTGACTTGCAATTCAAGTGCCGCCGCCTAGACTTCCGCGATGATAGCGGGTCGGGGGAAGGCTCGTGCCCCATTTCACAGGATCAGAGCCGATGTTGTCTTCATCAACCAAGCGTGCCACCAAGATCGTCGCCACCATCGGAACCAAGAGTGGCACGCCTGACATGCTGCATGCCCTTGCCGAGGCTGGTGTCAATGTGTTCCGGCTCAATTTCTCGCATGGCACACAGGCCGAGCATGCCGACAGGATTCGCGCCATTCGCGACCTTGAAGAGGTGACTGGCCGCCCGACCTGTATTCTGGCCGACCTTCAGGGGCCAAAACACCGCATTGGGGAAGTGGCGGAAGGCGTGGTGCTGAAGGTTGGTGACAGTTTCAGGTTTGACGGCGAGGCAACGCCGGGCGATGCGTCCCGTGTCGGGCTTCCGCATCCGGAAATCTTTGCCGCGCTGCAGCCGGGTGCCAGATTGCTGATCGATGATGGCAAGCTGGTGCTGCGGGTGACCGCCATCGACACCGACAGTTTCACCACCATTGTCGAGGTCGGTGGTCCGCTGAGCAGCCGCAAGGGTGTGAACCTGCCGGATATGGTGATTGGCAGCCCGCCACTGACGGAAAAGGATCATGGCGATCTGGCCTTTGCGCTGGACCATGACGTGGACTGGGTGGCGCTGTCCTTCGTTCAGCGCGCCAGCGACATTCTGGATGTGAAGGCAAGGATTGGCGGCCGCGCGGCGCTGATGGCAAAGATCGAAAAGCCGGCCGCGCTTGCCGAGCTGTCGGATATCATCGCGGCCGCGGACGGCATCATGGTGGCACGCGGCGATCTTGGTGTTGAACTGCCACCGGAGGATGTTCCGGGCTGGCAGAAAAAGATCATTGCCGAATGCCGGATGGTTGGCAAACCGGTTGTGGTGGCGACCCAGATGCTGGAATCAATGATTTTCAGTCCAACGCCAACCCGTGCCGAGGCGTCGGATGTGGCCGGTGCGGTCTTTGACGGGGCGGATGCCGTGATGCTGTCTGCCGAAACCGCCGTCGGCGAGTTTCCGGTTGAATCGGTTCAGATCATGTCGCGGATTGTGGCCGCAGCCGAGCTGCACATCGCCGGACATCCCGAAACCGCGCCCCCGAAACTGCCAACCGAGCCAAGCCTGTATCATGCAGTTGCGCTGGCCACCGTGTCGCTGGCCGAAACGGTTGGCGCCGAGGTGATCATCGCGTTTTCAACCTCTGGCAATACAGCTGTCCGCATCGCCCGCGAACGCCCCCGGATTCCGTTTTTCGTGCTGTCACCCTTTATCAAGGTGCGGCGCCGGCTTGCCATTCTGTGGGGCACACAGACCGCCGCCAGCACCATCACCGAGGATTTCGAGGCCGCGATAGCCGAGGGCGTGACCGAAATCACCACACGCCAGATCGCCGCCGCAGGATCACACGCGGTGATTGTTGCCGGCATGCCATTCGGGATCGCGGGTACGACCAATTCCCTGCGGGTAACAACGATCTGAGCGCCGCCTGTGGTCCCGCACTCGGGGATGACATGTCACTGTTGATGCCGGCCCCTTCCGGTGGCCGCGGCTCCGGTCAGTTTGCGATTGCAATTGCCGTCACAAGCCTGTTCAACTTTCGGGCATGAATACCAAACAAGGGGGAATGTCTGATGGTTAATGTGGGCTTTATCGGACTTGGCAATGTCGGCGGCAAGCTTGCCGGCAGTCTGCTTCGCAACGGGATCAATCTGACGGTTCGCGATCTTGACCCTGATGTGGCGCAACCGTTTCTCGATGGTGGCGCAACCTGGGGCGAGTCACCAAAGGCAATGGCTGAAGCCTGCGATATCATCATAACCTGTCTGCCATCGCCGGCAGCAAGCGCCGCCGTGATGGAATCCGAGGACGGCATTCTTGCCGGGCTTGCCGCCGGCAAGATCTGGGCCGAGATGAGTACCACCGACGAAGCGGAGGTGACGCGCCTTGGTGCCAAGGTCGCGGCGGTCGGGGCATCGGCTGTCGATTGCCCTGTATCGGGTGGGTGCCACCGTGCGGCGACAGGCAATATTGCCATCTTCGCCGGCTGTGACAGGCCGGTCTTTGAACGCATGTTGCCGGTGCTGACGGTGCTTGGTCGCCGGATCCTGCACACTGGACCCCTGGGATCGGCATCGATGCTCAAGGTGATGACAAACTATCTTGCCACGGCAAATCTGCTGACCCTTTGTGAAGCGCTGGTCACCTGCAAGGCAACAGGTCTGGATCTGAACACGACCTATGAGGCGATCCGGATCTCGTCAGGCAATTCCTTTGTCCATGAGACCGAGAGCCAGGTCATCCTGAATGGCAGCCGTGACATCAATTTCACGATGGATCTGGTGATCAAGGATATCAGCCTGTTTCAGGAACTGGCTGACCGTGCCGGGGTGCCGCTGGAAATTTCGCCGCTTATGATCGATATCTTCAAGGATGGCGCGGCGCGATACGGCAATCGTGAATGGTCACCGAATATCATTCGCCGCCTCGAGGATGCGACCGGGCTTGATATAAGGGCACCGGGCTTTCCGGATGAAATGGTCGATGACGAGCCTGAGGCGGCCGGCTACGAGGTGGTGCCCAACCGCGGCTAGTCGGTCCCGGTCGCCTCGACAATACTGACCGTCATATCCGCGATCCCGTCAGCCGGCATCGACAGCCGCGCGGTGATTGTTCGGCTGTCACCGGGTGCCAGCTCCGCCTCGCGAACGGCAATGGGGCGCGTTGTGACAGCCGCGCCCGCCGAATCAAAAAGCGTGACGGATACCCGTTCAGGCGCACCGGCAACGGTACCGAGATTGGCAAAGGTAACCGTGACCAGCACCGCACCATCACCGCCATCAAGCGCCGCTTCAAACCCTGAATCGGTCACCGCGAAGAGCGGTCTGTCGCTGATCCCCACTCCAAACAGGGCTGGTATCGAAGGCGTGATGCTGAACATGGCAATGGCCCCGAATCCGGCAATCAGACTCCCTGCCAGAACCAGCAGGAGCCATAGGCTGACAGGCCTTCGTCGTGCCGAGGGCTGTTGTGATGCGGGCGGCAGACCGGCCAGCGCGTCGGCGTGACCAACCTCATCCGGTTGCATCAGATGCTGGCAATGTGGACATTCCACCATCACCGCCTCGTCGGCTTTCAGGGGCGGGACCGACAGGCTGTTGCCACAGGCACTGCAAATGCCCGACCGTATGTTCGGGTTGGGGCGGCTTGGCCGTGCCGCGACGGGAACAGGTGAACCGCTATCAATCGGCTGGAATATATCGTCGCATTTGTGGCAGGCGATCCGGATATGCTGACCGGCATTGCGCGCCCGCGCAACAATATCCTTTTCAACCGCGCATTGCGCCCCACAGGCCGGACAGCGGTGGATTGTACTCTGCGGGGTTTCCAGAATCAGGGTCATCAATACAACGCCCGGTCGGTCTGGCCGAAAAAAAGCCGAAAAGAAACGTAATCGATGCCGACACTCTAGGGGCTAGGGACGGTCTGTCAATCTATGCCGGGCACGAAGAGGCGGTATGAAGCGGTCCGGGTCTGCCGGATCAAAGTGGTTGCCCGCGCAACTGGCTGCGTATCTTCTTGCTGACATCGGCAGCCTCATCAAGGTGCGGGTTGACCTGCAGCGCCGCCTCGAAGGCCTGCAATGCCGCCTTCAGATCGCCATTCCGCATGTTGATCATGCCAAGTCCGCTGAGCGCCCCGAAATGGCGCGGTTCAAGATTTATGGTGCGGGCAATATCGCGGCGCGATCCGGCATCATCGCCAAGAAGAAAGCGCACCGTCGCACGTTTGTTCCATGCTTCGGCAAAATCGGGATGGCGATAGACAAGCTGGCTGAAAATCTGTTCGGCCCCGTCTAGCAAGCCCTTGTTCATCAGCGCCATACCGGTCTGCATCAGCCTGTCGGCATCGGCATCGCCGTCAGAGGCAATCCAGCGTGCCCAGATTTCCGACGTCAGTTCTGCAACTTCGTCCCGGTCACCGGCGCGCACAAGATCCGTGAACAGCTGGTCCAGCGCCGGGTCGGTCTGATCACTGGCGGCCGGCAAGGCGCCGGCCATGCAGAACAGATACAGGCCGAGACCAAGAATGATTGGTGTTCTTGCCAGACTTTTCAGATATGCGGTCACTGTCATATTCCTGATATGGGGCGTTTGGGAAAACTTCCAAGACCACGAGATTGTCGCACTATGACGCCGCCGATTCCGGATCCGGCGATCAATGCGCATCCTGACAGCCCGGCGGCGTTTGTTCCAGAAGATGAAACGACCCTATAATCGGTTCTGAATGATACTTGGTCCTGAATGGTCGGTTCTGCACCCATGTCTTTCGGCTACGGGCACCCTACAGGGGTCTGACATGATGTCACAAATCCGCAATTTTGCCGTTGCCGCAATGCGTTCGACACCGCAAGCGGTGCTGGCCGGGTCTGATGAATTCCGGACCGGAACCGATCTTTGGGCCGCTCGTCTCGATATTGCAGTCATTGGCGCGCAAAGGGCGGAATGATAGGCACCAGTTCCAGATCCGGGCTTGTCACGCGACTCCTCTTGCTGTGCGGGGCGGCGGCTTTGCTTGGCGCCGTGATCGCAACCATCGCTTTTCACAGCTATCGGACAACGAAGACGAATGACCGGCTTGCAACCGGGCTGACAGCGCAGGCACAAGCCATCGCACCGCTTGTCGCCGACCGCCTCGATGCCGGTGACATGGCTGGCACAGCACGGCTGCTTCGATCGCTTGCCGACCTGCACCATGTGACCTGTGTGGACATGATTCAGGATGGTTCTGTGATGGCGTCTGTTCCGGATCCGGGATGTGATGCTGTCGATGCAGCCGGGCGGGAAAGCAACATCACCGTCACCACACCTGTCGGTGAGACGTTGCAGTTCCGGATTCGTATCGATGACAGGTTGCTGATGACGCCGATCTGGGTCGAGACAGGCCTTGTTGCCGGTCTGATGATCACCCTTGCTGTGGTGATCTTCATTGTGTTGTCGCTTGGTTTGCGCGCCAGGGTGCTGGCCCCGCTTGTTGTCCTTCGCACGGCGATGCAGGCCTCGACGCCAAACAACCCCGTCCGTGCCGCATTGCTTCACGACGACGAGATAGGTGCCATCGTCAAGGCCTATAATTCGCTTGTCGCGGCGGCGCGGCTGTTCTTTCGCAAGCTGGACCGGTCACAGCAACAGCTTGCCGAGAGTGAACGGCGGTTTCGCGAAGTTGCCGAGGTGTCCGGTGACTGGTTCTTCGAGATGGACAGCGAACTGCGACTGTCCTTTATTTCCGACAGGTTCTTCGAAATCACCGGCCTGACGCCGAACGATGTGATTGGCCGCACACGGCCTGAAATTGCCGCCGATACGAATGCCCAGAGCGACTTTGAAAGACATCTTGCAAACCTTGAGGCACGTCGTGAGTTTCGCCGCTTCGAATATCAGCTGGCAGGCGGGGCGAAGCAGGTCCATGTCAGTATCAGCGGTGTTCCAGTGTTTGACGAGCAGGGGCATTTTCACGGCTATCGGGGGATCGGCACGGATGTGAGCGAGATCAAACAGAAAGAACGCCAGCTTGCCGAGGCAAACCGGAACTTTGGGGATTCGATCAGCTATGCAAGCGGCATTCAGCTTGGTCTGCTTCCCTCAGCTGAAACCCTTGGTCGACATCTTGGCAGGACCCGCACCATCTGGCAGCCAAAGGACCTTGTCGGTGGTGACTTCTACTGGGTCAGCCGGGTTGGCACCATCGACTATCTGGTGTTTTTCGACTGCACCGGGCACGGCGTTCCCGGAGCTTTCATGACACTGATTGTAACGTCGGTTCTCGAGGCGATCGCCGTGTCTGCCCCTGCACCGCCACCGGCTGCGCGGGTTCTCCAGCTGATTCATGACGGGGTCTGCCGCCAGCTTGGCATCACGGTCGAAAGCCCCGGACATGACGGGTTGGATTGCTCTGTCGTCAGGCTGGATCGCGGCAAGGAGATGCTGGAATTTGCAGGTGCCTCGATTGATCTGTTCGAAATAGCGCCAAATGGGGCGGTGACACGCCATCGCGGGGCGCGGACCACGCTTGGCTACCGTGTCCATGACGCGCCGCTGCCACTGACATCGGTGAAGTGCCGCACGGGCGGGAATACCTATCTCATGACAACTGACGGGGTGCTGACGCAGATTGGCGAGACGACGCGCCGGGTTATGGGCACAAAGCGGTTTCAGCAAGGGCTGGCAATGGCTGGTGACAATGATCCGGCGCGACAGATCCGCATGGTGGGCCGGGTCTTGAAAAACTGGCAGGGGCGCGAGGAGCGGCGTGACGATGTCGCCGTTATCGCGTTTCAGCCAAGCCATTTCTGACGGTGGGTCTGGCTGCCGTCATTCTTCGATATCAATGGCGGCCCTGACGGTTGTGGTGAAAATCTCGGTATCGAGCTGGAACCGGCGTGGCACAACGGCGGCGCCCTCCATCGAGGACTGCACCCATTCCATGGCGTCTTCGTCCGGATATTCCCAGATTTCGAACAGGATCAGCGGATCGTCGTTACAATGATAGACCCGGTATTTCACATCAACGGCCGTCAGCCGCGATTCAATGATCGTCAGCGATTCAAGAAAGGCCGCGACATCTGTTGCCGAGCTGAATGTGCGCTTGTAGATACGGGCTATTGCGGGCTTCATGCTGGGTGATCGTCCTGTTCTGCGTCGAGATCCAGAATGGATACGGAAGCATGGCGCACCTCGGCGGCAATATCCTCGGCAAATTCGCGTGTGATGTCATCGTCGGGGTCGCAGAACCACTCGACCGTGATTGTCGTGCCATGTTTTGCGGCGTCATCCAGCAGACCCAGCAATTCCATCAACGCACGGGCTGAACTCGAATTGAAATAGGTCAGCTTGATGCGGGTTGTCAGACTTTTGCCGCCGCCGGCGAAATAATCCGTCAGCGCGGTGGTCAGCATGGCATAGAAACTGGTGACATCCTCGGGATAGGATTCCCCCGCGATCGCCAACATGCCGGCGCTGCGGTCAAGCGTGATGGCGGGTGTGCGGCTGGTGGCGTCAAGATGCAAATCTGTCATGTGGTGGCTCTGATAAATGCCTGGGTTGAAAATGGTTTGGATAAATTAAACGGTTGCCTTGATCATAAAAAAACTGAGGTCGTCAGCAGCTGGCATAACCTCGCAGGAAACCGGCAATGTCGATCGTCGGGCGATCTCGATCAGGCCCAGGCTGGCTCCCTTTGATTGTTCATCAGGTGTTGCACGAAGTCGCGTCCGATACATCTGGCGAAGCTGGTTCGGTGATTTCGACTGCAGCATCTCAATACGTTTGACAAGCTGTCTGGCTTCGGCGCTGGCGATGAAATTGCCCGCAATGACATCCATGCCGGTTTCGTTCTCGGCAACCATGACGATACCAAATGATGGTTTCTCGCCATCACGTGGCCCCGGCTGTGGCCCTTCAACGCCATAGCGAATGATGTTCTGCATGAGTTCAACAAAGATCGAGAAAACATTCCTGATCTGTGTTCCATCGCGGGCATGATCCTCCAGCCTTTCGCGCAATGTGTCGCCAACGGCAAGCAGGATATCCTCAGATACATATCCCGAATAGCTGAGGACAAATTCATCCCGCAGCAGCAACTGGCTGAACTTAAAAAATCTGTCAAACTCCATCACAACGCCGGTTCACTGCCTGTGGGTGCGCGCCATCGCGGGTGCGATTATAATCTGTTTAATGTGATTGCAGACGGAAAATTATGTTTGTCACAAAGCGCGGTTCGTGCGGCCGCTCGCGACGATGCGCACCCTGTCACGCCTGTGGTGACGGTCGCCCTTTCCCAAGCGGCCATTGCGGCTGGCACGGGACATTCCAGTGAAAAGCCACTCTGGCATGCTCGTCAGCCTTGCTGTGTCAATGTCACCGCACATGGTCATGCCGCCAGGCTTCCGGGCGGCGCGGACGCGCGAAACATCACTTCCCCTTTGTCAGGTGTTCTGGCAGTTTGATGGTGGACAGGGTGATTTCTGATGTCTGGTATTTCTGACGTCCGGTATTTCTGACGTCTGGCATTTCTGACGTCTGGCATTTCTGATGAAGGTGGCAACCATGATGAAGGCGATAATTGTCGAGCAGGCCGAGGACAAGACCGTTTCGGCCGCGCTGCGCGAGATAGAGGTGTCGCAGCTTCCCGATGATGGCGATGTCGATATCGCAGTGGAATATTCCAACATCAACTACAAGGACGGGCTGTGCCTGAATGGCATGGCAGGACTTGTCCGCAATTACCCGCATGTTCCGGGCATTGATTTCGCTGGCGAGGTCACTGCCAGCCGCGATCCGAAATTCAAGCCGGGCGACAAGGTGATCATGGGCGGCCAGCGTGGCGGCGAAGTGCGGTGGGGCGGCTACGCAACACAGGCAAGCGAGAAGTCCGAACGTCTGGTGCATCTTCCCGACGGCATGACAACGCGTGAATCACAGATGCTTGGCACCGCCGGCTTTACCGCCATGCAGGCCATCATGCGGCTTGAGGCGAACGGCATGAACCCGGATGGTGGCGAGGTGCTGGTCACCGGTGCCGGTGGCGGTGTCGGATCGATCGCAACGGTGCTGCTGGCCGGGCGCGGCTACAGCGTTGCGGCGATGACCGGGCGTTCTGAAATTGCCGATTATCTGACCGAACTCGGGGCAACGCGCATTGTCGAGCGGGCCGAGATGGCGGATGATCCGGGCAAGGTCATGGAATCGGCTGTCTGGGGCGGGTGTATAGACTGTGTCGGCGGCCAGATCCTGGGACGCGCCATCAAACAGATGAAAAATGGTGCCGGCATTGCCTCGCTCGGCAATACGGCAGGTGCCACGATGCAGGCAAGCATCATTCCCTTCCTGCTTCGTGGTGTATCCGTCTATGGCATTGATTCGGTGACCGTGCCTCTGGACCAGCGGGCCGAAATCTGGGCCGCGCTTGCCGCTGAAATGCCAATGGATGTGCTTGCCGGCATGAGCAGCGAAATCGGTCTTGGCGAGGTGATCGATCAGGGCCGGAAAATTCTTGATGGCAAGGTCAGGGGCCGTGTCGTGGTTGATGTGAACCGCTAGGCTGTGAACATGGTCTGGTCCGCCACTTGTGCCGATTGGGGCCAATGGCAAAACCACTTGCCGTTTATCGATAATGCCCGCACTGTTTTTCGGTCATGACGCAACTGCGATGATCGGGAGTGTGCCATGGACCAGACCATTATGGGGTCCAATCGCAAGATCGATCCGACAAGGCGGGCCCATCTGAAGCCCGACCTGACGCCGGATGACAATGACCGGGTTGAAATCGGCCCGACCGGGCTTGCCTTTGCCGAATGGGCGGCGGCTGGCCTCGAGGTGCCCGACATGCCGGCGCTTCGCGAATACAGGCTGGCCCGTCTTCAGGAACAGATCAGGGCGCATGACTGTGCCGGTCTGCTGTTGTTCGACCCGCTGAATATCCGTTACGCCACTGATACCACCAACATGCAGCTCTGGATCGCGCACAATGCGGCGCGTGCCTGCTATGTGCCGCCGGAAGGCAGCATGGTGCTGTGGGATTTCCATAATTGTGAACATCTGTCGGCGCATCTGCCGCTGGTTGGCGAGGTACGCCACGGTGCCAGCTTCTTTTATTTCGAAACCGGCAACAAGACAGCCGAGGCGGCAGGTCACTTTGTTGACGAGGTGATATCGCTGATGCGCCGGCATGCCGGTGACAACAGACGTCTTGCCGTCGACAAGATCGAACATGTCGGTTATGCGAATCTGGTCCAGCGTGGTGTCGATGTCCTGGAAGGGCAGATGCTGACCGAGCATGCCCGTTCGATCAAGAACGGGAATGAAGTTCGGGCGATGCGCTGTGCCATTCATGCCTGCGAGATGGCGGTTGATGAAATGCGCCGGGCGATGCGCCCCGGCATTTCCGAGAATGAAATGTGGGCGGCGCTTCATGCCGGCAACATCAAGCGCGGCGGCGAATGGATCGAAACACGAATCCTGTCATCAGGTCCGCGTACCAACCCGTGGTTCCAGGAATGTGGTCCCCGGATCATGCAGGAAGGCGACATGATGGCCTTCGATACCGATCTGGTCGGCACCTATGGATATTGCTGCGATATCTCGCGAAGCTGGATTGTCGGAGACGTCGCGCCAACCGACCGGCAGCGGGCCCTGTACCATGTTGCCTATGATCATGTGATGACGAATATCGACATCATCCAGCCGGGGATGAGTTTTGCCGAAATGACGGCAAAGGCGCACCGGCTCCCCGAAGCCTACCGGGCGCAGCGTTACGGGGTGATCGCGCACGGGGTGGGGCTGTGCGATGAATATCCATGTGTCCGCTATCCGGAGGATGTCGAGGCACATGGCTATGAGGGGTGTTTTGCCCCCGGCATGACACTGTGCGTCGAAGCCTATGTCGGCGCGGTCGGCGGGCATGAGGGCGTGAAGCTCGAAGAGCAGGTTCTTGTCACCGAAACGGGATGCGAGCTGCTGTCACGCTATCCCTTTGAAGCCTCACTTCTGGCCTGACGGGAAGGGTTCGGGCCAGCCGGTTCGGGCCAGTCGTTTCGGGCCAGTTGTTGTCGGCGGGCTATTTCTTGATGACGATGCCGATATGCGGCAGGTTGCGTCCCTGCTGTGCAAAATCGATCCCATAGCCGATCACGAATTCATCGGGAATGTCGAACCCGACCCAGTCAATCCCGACCTCCACCTCGCGCCGTGACGGCTTGTTGAGAAGCGCGCAGACACGAAGCGATTTGGGTCCGCGGGTCTTCAGGATGTCATGAACCTGCGACAGCGTATGGCCGGTATCGATGATATCCTCGACAATCAGCACATCACGTCCGGCAATCGGCGTCTCCAGATCCTGAATGATCCGGACCTGTCGCGACGACACCATCTTGTTGCCATAGCTGGAGACGGTCATGAAATCGACTTCGACCGGCAGGTCGAGGCGACGCACCAGATCGGCGATAAAGACAAAGGAGCCGCGAAGCAGGCCGACAACGACAAGCTGTTCTGTATCTCGATATTGTTCCGAGATCATGCGCGCCAGCTGCGTTGTTCGCGCCGCGATCTCGGTTTCTGAAATCAGGATTTCGATATCATGTTCGGCGGACAGGACAGTCATGCTTTGGCTCCGGTCACCCCTGAAAGACCATATGTGGGGGCATATGCTGGGGCATGCGTAAAAACGATACGTGCGTCATCGTCGGCACAGTATAGGCATCATGGCCCGGCTTGCGAAATGCAATATTTTGGCAATTCGCCGCTGCTGATATTGCCTGTCCATATCATCGCTGCATATTGTCTTTATCCCCGGTGTGCCCACATGAAGGGAACCGACGGTCATCCGGGCGCACTTGCCGCGCTCTGGCCGACTGGCACCAACACAGGAAATCTGAACAGGAATCTCGACATTATGGCAAAAATCGCTTTTCTCGGTCTTGGTGTCATGGGCTATCCCATGGCTGGACATATCGCCTCCGCCGGTCACGAGGTGACGGTCTATAACCGCACCGCCGCCAAGGCGGAGGCCTGGGTCGCCCAACATGGTGGGGGAAATGGTGGCACGCATGCGCCGACCCCGGCCGCGGCGGCTGCCGGTGCGGATATCGTTCTGTCCTGTGTTGGCGATGATCCGGACGTTCTTGAGGTTGCGCTTGGTGCCGACGGGGCGATCCCGGCGATGCATGCCGGCGCGATCTATATCGACAACAGCACCGTTTCAGCCGAGGTGGCACGCAGACTTGCGGCTGCCGGGGCCCAGCGCGGGGTTGGTGTTCTCGACGCGCCGGTTTCCGGCGGTCAGGCCGGGGCCGAGAATGGCAAGCTGACAGTGATGGTCGGCGGCACCGAGGATCATTTCGCCGCCGCCTTGCCGGTGATGGAATGTTATGGTGCGCGGGTTGTGCGCATGGGCGAGGCCGGCAGCGGCCAGTTGGCCAAGATGGTCAACCAGATCTGCATCGCCGGCCTTGTCCAGGGCCTGTCCGAAGGGTTGAATTTCGCGATTGAGAGCGGGCTTGATACCGACGCGCTTCTGGAGGCCATTTCCGGCGGCGCCGCGCAATCATGGCAGATGGTCAATCGCGGCCACACGATGGTCAGGAATGAATTCGATTTCGGCTTCGCCGTCGACTGGATGCGCAAGGATTTGCGGATCTGCCGCGAGGAAGCCGCCCGCAACGGCGCGCCGCTGCCGGTCACCGAGATTGTCGCCGGCTTCTATGACGAGCTGTCTGAAATGGGCCATGGCCGCGGCGATACCTCATCGCTGATAAGGCGACTGCGCAAGGGCTGAGGGGTTAGCGCTTCAATTTACTCTCCATGAACGAAAATTTAACGGCTCCTGTGTAATTGTACCGGAGCCGTTTTTCATTCAGGAGGTTGTCATGGAAATCGACAAGGATCGCATGGATTTTCATAATTTTTTGCTTAGCAAACTGAGAAATAACCCGGTTGACCACCTTCCTCAAAATCAATCTGTGCGAGCGATTCCAACTTTGGTCTTTGGAAAAGCTAATGCGCATCTATGGACTGGTTTAGGAAAAAAGCATCAACGCATTGAGGTCGGCTTAATGTTGCAGGGACCAAAAGCCGAGGACAGTTTCCTGCGATTGGAACAGAGGAAGCAGAAAATAGACATTGAACTGAGATCACCAGTTTGGCGAGAACACAGTCGATGTTCGATTATGCAAAAAAGAGACTGCGAT
Organism: Alphaproteobacteria bacterium LSUCC0719; assembly: GCA_040839025.1. Classification (NCBI taxonomy): domain Bacteria; kingdom Pseudomonadati; phylum Pseudomonadota; class Alphaproteobacteria; species Alphaproteobacteria bacterium LSUCC0719. The sequence continues at coordinate 165,769 of JBFPJN010000006.1, read as the reverse complement.
CCTTTTGACCGTTCTCTTTGGAATGACCATACGGATTGGATGATCCTTTGGCTCGGAAAATTTGTGAACGTTTTCCGTTGGGAGCTGAGAGCTTGATGGCCCTTAGATCTTTCAACAAGCTAATTCAGAATAGAAGGGCTATTGAGCGTGGATTCGGCGCAGAGCCGTCGCCGCTGATCTGGCAGATTCGAATCGACAAGCGCGCTGGGGTGCGCTGCGAGCGAAACGCCGACCTCCATGTTCATGATCGATCGCACTGGGAGAGCTGTTACCGATGGCAGGAGCAGCATTTGTCCGGCTTTTTCAGCGTCTTCCAGCCATGTGTAGCAGACCTCCCATGGCCTGATAAATGCTGAATGAATTCTTCGCCGCGCATGGCACGCTGATTGGCGCGCTGGTTGTGACTTGCATCGTAAGCTCCGGCACGCCGGGACCGAACAATCTGATCGTTCTTTCGGCAACCCTGTCCGATACACGGCGTGCTGCCCTGAAGACCTATCTCGGCATCTGTCTCGGCTTTCCGCCGATGGTTTTGATCGTGTCTCTGGCGGCGGTGCATTTTGGCGAGTCGATCAGCCTGCAGCTGCACCTGATCAAATATCTCGGTGTCGCCTTTCTGCTGTATCTGTCGGCAAAGCTGTTCCTGGCCCCGCCGACCGCTCAGGTGGGACGGTCCGGCACCGCGCCGGGATTCCTGTTCATGGTGCTGTTCCAATGGACGAATCCAAAGGCGCTGGCGATGGCGTCCAGCACCGCCGTCATCGCGGGTCCGGAATTGTTCTACCTGCCGGCGCTGATCTATCTGATCGTGGGCTTTCCCTGCGTCGGGGTCTGGCTCTGGTTTGGCGATCTGCTGAAGCGCCGGATTCTCGGCACGCCCTGGGAACGGTATCTCAACCGGTCGCTTGCCGTGCTGCTGGCGCTCAGCGTCCTGATGATGATCTGACGGCGCGCTACAGCCCAACGCAGACGAACTTGATCTCCAGGAACTCGTCGATCCCGTATTTCGAACCTTCGCGGCCGAGGCCGGAGCTTTTCACCCCGCCGAACGGGCCGACCTCGGACGAGAAGATTCCGGTGTTCGCCGAGACCATGCCATATTCCAGCGCCTCGCTGACACGGAACAGCCGCGAGGTGTTGTTGGTGAAGATATAGGCGGCAAGGCCGAATTCGGTGTCATTCGCCATCGCGATCGCCTCGTCATCGGTGGAGAACCGGAACAGGCCGGAGACAGGGCCGAAGGTTTCCTCGCCGAACATCTGCATCTGCGGCGTCATGCCGGACAGCACGGTCGGCTGGAAGAAGGTGCCGCCAAGTTCATGCCGCCCGCCGCCGGTCAGAAGCTCGGCCCCCTTGTCCAGCGCGTCGGCAACATGGCGCTCGATCTTGTCGAGCCCCTGCTGATCGATGATTGGTCCCTGTTCGACCCCGTCCTCCATGCCGTTGCCGACCTTCATCGCGGCGCTGGCCTCGACAAGCCGCTTTGCGAATTCGTCATAGATGCCGTCCTGAACGAAAATCCGGTTGGCGCAGACACAGGTCTGGCCGGCATTGCGGTATTTCGAGGCCATCGTGCCGGCAATTGCGGTGTCGATATCGGCGTCGTCGAAGACGATCAGCGGCGCGTTGCCGCCAAGCTCGAGGCTCATCTTCTTCAGCGTGTCGGCACTCTGGCGCATCAGGATGCGGCCAACCTCGGTCGAACCGGTAAAGGTCATCTTGCGGATCCGGTCGTCATTGCACAGCGCGCTGCCGATGGCCGGCGCATCCATGCCGGTGACGATGTTGATCACGCCGGCTGGAATGCCGGCCCGGTGCGCCAGCTCGGCCAGCGCCAGCGCCGACAGCGGTGTCTGTTCGGCAGGCTTCAACACACAGGCACAGCCGGCAGCGATCCCCGGCGACACCTTGCGGGTGATCATCGCGATCGGGAAATTCCACGGGGTGATGGCACCGAACACGCCGACAGGCTGCTTGAAGGTCAGGAAACGCTTGTCGGGGATCGGACTTTCCATGACATCGCCACAGACCCGTCGCGCCTCTTCGCCGAACCAGTCGACAAAGGTGGCGCCATAGGCGATCTCGCCGCGCGCCTCGGTGATCGGCTTGCCCATCTCGGTTGTCAGGATGACCGCCAGATCCTCGGCATTGGCAAGGATCAGCTCATACCATTTGCGCATCACCATCGCGCGATCCTTGGCGGTGCGGGCGGCCCATGCCTTCTGTGCCGGTGCTGCGGCGTCGATCGCCGCCGTCACCGCCTCTGCACCAAGATCCGCCACTTCGGCGACGGTCTCGCCGGTGGCCGGGTTGGTGACGGCAAAGCGCCTGTTCTGCGGTGCCTGCACCCAGTCACCATTGATATAGGCGTCGGTACGAAGCAGGGTCGGGTCACTGAGATTCATGGTTCGGGGTCTCCTGGAAAAAACAGATCAGTCTCTGGGTGGCAGCGGGACACGGTTCATCTCTTCGAACGGCCCGCCACCAAAGCCGAGCCTGTGGGCCCGCGCCACCTCGACATAATGCGCCGCCGACCGGCGGTTGTTGACAAGATCCTCGGCGCTGAGATCGCGCATCTTGCGGGCCGGTCGTCCGGCCCACAGCTCGCCTGCCGGGATCACCTTGCCGGGGGTCAGCATCGCACCGGCCGCCAGCATGCCTGTCGGTTCGATCACCGCACCATCCATGACAATGGCACCCATGCCGACAAACCCGCCATCGCCGATGGTGCAGGCATGGACAAGAGCGCAGTGCCCGATGGTGACATCATTGCCGATGATTGTCGGATAGGTGCGGCTGTCGATATGGATACAGCTGTTGTCCTGGATATTGGTGTTCTCGCCAACGGTGACATAGTTGTTGTCGCCGCGAATCGTCACATTGTGCCAGACACTGCTGTTTGCCCCGATTCGCACCGCGCCGACAATGGCGGCGGTTGGCGCCACGAATACGGTACCGTCTATTTCCGGCACAAGATCCATGAAAGGCGCGATATAGGCGCGCCTGATATGGGCCCCTGACGGGCCGTCTTCTGTCAGGTCATAGGTCATGTCGGCGTTCCTTCGGGTAGGGCGTCATACTAAGACTTACCGTCAACAGATGCCGATTTATAGTGATTTTTCATCTTCATGTTCATTGAAAAATGTGGCTTATGCACCAAGATAGCAATCAACGGAAATCTACGGAGGCTGACATGGCATTCACTCTACCGGACCTGCCCTACGCACATGATGCGCTGGCAAATCTGGGCATGAGCGCGGAGACGCTCGAATATCACCACGACCTGCATCACAATGCCTATGTCGTGAACGGCAACAAGCTGATTGCCGGCACCGAATGGGAAGGCAAGTCTCTGGAAGACATCATTACCGGCACCTATGATTCGGGTGCGGTGGCGCAGAACGGCATCTTCAACAATGCCTCGCAGCATTGGAACCACAACCAGTTCTGGGAAATGATGGGCCCTGGTGACACCGGCATGCCCGGCGAGCTGGAATCAGCGCTGACCGAAAGCTTTGGTAGCGTCGATGCGTTCAAGGACGAATTCAAGGCGGCTGGCGCGGGGCAGTTTGGCTCCGGCTGGTGCTGGCTGGTGAAGACGGCTGGCGGCGAACTCAAGGTCACCAAGACCGAGAATGGCGTGAACCCGCTCTGCTTCGGCCAGACGGCACTTCTTGGCTGTGATGTATGGGAACATTCCTACTATATCGACTTCCGGAACAAGCGGCCTGACTATCTTGCCAATTTCCTTGACCGGCTGGTCAACTGGGAAAATGTGGCGTCACGCCTCTAGGGTCGGACAGATTGTCGATCTGACACCCTGACAAACCGGATATCCTGTATCTGACCCCGCCAGCCATCGGTCTGGCGGGGTTTTTTCTGTCCTGCCGCAATTACACCCCAAACGCGCCACATTGAGATACTTAATCAGCGTTATAAACGACTCAGCCCTAGGTACCCCCTAGACACCCCGAACCCATGACATGAAAGGAGTTCACCCATGGCTGCAGCTGCCATCATGTTGCTCATCGGCATTGGTTTCTACAACAGTGACGGCATGTCCCAGTTCCGCGAACACAGCAACCACAACGCGCAATATGTCTTTGCATATGTAGAGGAATGCGAAAGTGGCCTTCGCGAGTCGGGATATGCCTACGCGCCGTCGGGAAGCGTTGTCCTGAAGCAGGTCAACAACGACGGTACCGTTGGTGATGTCTGTGCCGAATAGATCCGGCGCCCGTCAGTCCTGAGGACTGCCATCACCGACCATGCTGTTGACGCGAAGACGAAGGGCGTTGAGCCGGATGAAGCCATGCGCGTCGGCATGGTCGTAATCGACAGCGCCCTCCTCGAAGGTGACAAGATCGGCGTTATACAATGAATTCGGCGATTTCCTGCCGGTCACGATGACATTGCCCTTATAGAGCTTGACCCGCACAACGCCGCGAACGGCACCGCGGCAGCTGTCGATGGCTGCCTGCAGCATTTCACGCTCGGGTGCGAACCAGAACCCGTTATAGACAAGTTCCGCATAGCGGGGCATCAACTCGTCCTTCTGATGCGCCGCGCCGCGGTCGAGCGTGATCGATTCCATCGCCCGCCGCGCGGTCAGCAGGATGGTGCCACCCGGGGTTTCATAGACGCCGCGCGATTTCATCCCGACGAACCTGTTCTCGACCATGTCAAGTCGGCCGATGCCGTTGGCACCGCCAAGCTCGTTCAGCCTTGCCAGAAGCTGCGCCGGCGTCATCTTCACCCCGTCAATGGCCACCGGATCGCCGGCCTCGAACTCGATTTCGATTTCGGTTGGCCTGTCGGGTGCGTCTTCGGGCGATACCGAACGCGAGAAGATATACTCCTCCGGCGCCACCCAGGGATCTTCCAGAACCTTGCCCTCGGCAGAGATGTGAAGAAGATTCGCATCGACGCTGAAGGGTGCCTCGCCCCGCTTGTCGCGCGGGATCGGAATCTGGTTCTGTTCGGCATATTCGATCAGCTTTGTTCGTGAGCCGAGATCCCATTCGCGCCAGGGTGCGATGACCTTTATGTCGGGCTGCAACGCATAATAGGCCAGTTCAAAGCGAACTTGGTCATTGCCCTTGCCGGTGGCGCCATGCGCCACGGCGTCGGCACCGACTTCGCGTGCGATCTCGATCTGGCGTTTGGCAATCAGCGGCCGCGCGATCGAGGTGCCAAGCAGATACATGCCCTCATAGAGCGGGTTGGCCCGGAACATCGGAAAGACGTAATCGCGGACGAACTCCTCGCGCAGGTCTTCAATATAGATTTCCCTGATGCCGAGCATTTCGGCCTTGGCGCGCGCAGGTTCAACCTCTTCACCCTGGCCGATATCGGCGGTGAAGGTCACAACATCTGCGTTATAACGGTCCTGCAGCCAGCGCAGGATGACCGACGTGTCGAGCCCGCCAGAATAGGCAAGAACGACTTTTTTGACTGAATCCTGTTTCATGGCGTTTCTCATAACGGATCGCCTGTGATGCCGCAACGCAGATTTTATATGCCACACGGGACCGGCAAGGCCGTTCATGAGACGTTTTGTGGCGATGAGGGTATATTGTGGGCCGGCTTTGACAGGTAATCCAGCAGATAGAGTGCCAGTTCACGATCCTGAAGGATGACAGATCATGACCCCCAAATCGGACATCGAGATTGCCCGCGCCGCCTCCAAACTGCCCATTCAGGATGTTGGCTCCAGGCTTGGAATCCCGGCCCGGGAGCTGCTTCCCTTTGGTCATGACAAGGCCAAATTGTCGGCCGAATTCATTGCCGGCCTCGCAGATCGCAAGGATGGCAAGCTGATCCTGGTGACAGCCATCAACCCGACACCGGCTGGCGAGGGCAAGACAACGACGACCGTCGGGCTTGTCGACGGGCTGAACGCCATCGGCAAGCAGGCAACGGTCTGTATCCGCGAAGCCTCGCTTGGCCCCTGTTTCGGAATGAAGGGCGGCGCTGCCGGCGGTGGCTATGCTCAGGTTGTGCCGATGGAGGAAATGAACCTTCATTTCACGGGTGACTTTCATGCCATTACCTCGGCGCACAATCTGCTTTCGGCGATGATCGACAACCATATCTACTGGGGCAATGAGCTGGAAATAGATCAACGCCGTGTTACCTGGCGCCGCGTCGTCGACATGAATGACCGCGCCCTTCGCGACATCGTGACAAGCCTTGGCGGCGTATCGAACGGGTTTCCGCGGCAGGCCGGATTCGACATCACCGTCGCATCCGAGGTGATGGCGATCCTGTGTCTTGCCACCGATCTTGAAGACCTTCAGAAACGGCTTGGAGACATCATTGTCGCCTATCGCCGTGACCGGTCCCCCGTCTATTGTCGCGACATCAAGGCGGATGGGGCAATGACCGTGCTGCTGGCGCAGGCGCTGCAGCCAAATCTGGTGCAGACGCTTGAAAACAACCCTGCCTTTGTTCATGGCGGCCCTTTTGCCAATATTGCCCACGGGTGCAATTCGGTGATCGCCACCCAGACGGCGCTGAAGCTGTCGGACTATGTCGTAACCGAGGCCGGCTTCGGGGCGGATCTCGGGGCCGAGAAATTCATGAATATCAAATGCCGCAAGGCTGGCCTTGCGCCAAGTGCGATTGTTCTTGTCGCCACCATCCGCGCGATGAAGATGAATGGGGGTGTCGCGCGAGCCGATCTTGGCGCCGAGAATGTCGCTGCGGTTGAGGCGGGATGCGCCAACCTTGGACGACATATCGAAAACCTGAAATCCTTCGGTGTGCCGGTTGTTGTGGCGGTGAACCATTTCACCGGTGATACCGATGCCGAGATCGCGGCGTTGAAAGCCTATGTGTCCAAGCAGGGAAGCGAAGCCATCATTTCACGCCATTGGGAGCTTGGCGGTGAGGGGGCGAGGGAGCTTGCCACCCGTGTAGCCGAGATTGCCGATGCCGATATGGCCAATTTCGCGCCGATCTATCCCGACACTATGCCCCTGTTTGAAAAGATCGAAACCATCGCCAAGCGGATTTACCGTGCCGACGAGGTGCTTGCCGACAAGAAGATCCGCGATCAGCTGCGGCAGTGGGAGGATCAGGGATATGGCCACCTTCCGGTCTGCATGGCCAAGACGCAATACAGCTTCAGCACAGATCCCAATCTTCGCGGTGCGCCGACGGGCCATTCGGTGCCGGTCCGCGAGGTACGCCTGTCGGCTGGTGCCGGCTTTGTTGTTGCGATCTGTGGCGAGATCATGACCATGCCCGGACTGCCGCGCGTTCCGTCGGCGGAAAATATCTGCCTGAACGACGCCGGCGAGATCGAAGGCCTGTTCTGACCGGCTGCCGGAACGTCGCTAAAGCGACGCCGCGGCGGCTGTCAGTGCATGGTGAAGTGACTGTGCCGAGGCGCGTGGACCATACAGGGTGAATGTCGTTCCGGTTTCACGGCAGACCAGAACACACAACATGTGATGGACCGGCGTGCGCAATGCTGCCCCGGCCACCATCTGCCGCGTATCGGCGGCGCTGAGTCGCTCCAGCATGGCCGGCGCATCATCGCCGCGAATGTCGAACCGGACCCAGGCATCGCTCTGGTCGGTGATTGAGGCGCAATCACCAAAGGTGGTGCCAAGCCCGCGCGCAAAACCGCCAGCCATATCGGCTGTTCCGGTATCATCCTCGGCAAGAAACTGGTCTGCTCCCATCCAGATCACGCCGCGCGCGTGGTCACCCTGTCGTTGTCCCGGTGCCGGCAGATCGGTGTCAAACGCGGTGGCGGCAGCCTTTGCGAAAGCCGCTGCCCTGCCGCGGCGCATGGCCAGAGAGGCAAGGCAGGTGGTGGTGATTTCGGTGATCCGGATGGTGCCGATCACATCATCACGTGGAACGCTGCCACCAAGGGCGGTGATTGCCGTCAGACTAGCCACGGAGTCGCTCTCCCTCAGGGTCGATGAAATGCGGGCTGCAAATTCTGGCCTTGGCCGAACGCCCTTCAAGGGGGTTCAAAAGCCGCACGATTTCGCCATGTCGTGCTGCACCACGGGTGATGAAACCAAGTCCAATGGAGGCGTCAAGATGTGGCGACCAGGCGGCCGATGTGACATAGCCTTCATCATGCGCCGGATCGACAGGTGTATCCTCGGCGAACAGATGCGCGCCGGCGGTCACGACATCGTCGTCGATGGCCTGCAGACCGACAAGGCACAGCCCGTCTTCGGCAACAAGCGCCTCACGACCGGCAAGTACCGCGCCGATGCTGTCCTTCTTTGCCGAGACCATTCTGGCCATGCCGAGATTGCGCGCGGTGATGGTGCCATTCAGTTCGTTGCCGGTCACATGACCCTTCTCGATCCGCATGACGCCAAGCGCCTCGGTGCCATAGGGGGTGATGTCATAGGCCTCGCCGGCCACCATCAGCGCCCGGATCATGGCATCTCCATAGCGTGATGGAACGGCAATTTCGTAGGCCAGCTCGCCAGAGAAGGAAATCCTGAACAACCGTGCCGGCAGACCGCCGCAGACGCTGACCGTGCCGCAGGCCATGAACGGAAAGGCTTCGTTGGAAATGTCATGTTCCGGATCGACAACCGCCTGAAGGACGCGTCTGGCATTCGGCCCGGCAACAGCGAACTGTGCCCAGCTGTCGGTTGCCGAAATCAGCTGCACATCCATATCCGGGCGCAGACACTGGCGCACAAATTCCAGGTGCCGATACACACCGACAGCATTCGCCGTTGTGGTGGTCATAAGATAGTGGGACTCGCCAAGGCGCGCCGTGGTGCCGTCATCCATCACCATACCGTCTTCGCGAAGCATCAGCCCATAGCGGGTTTTGCCAACTGGCAGGGTAGAGAACATGTTGCTGTAGACAAGGTCGAGAAAGGCCCCGGCATCGGTGCCCTGGATGTCGATCTTGCCAAGTGTGCTGACATCGCACACACCTACCGACCGGCGTGTGGCCAGCACCTCGCGGTCGACCGAATCGCGCCAGCCTGTTTCACCCTCACGCGGGTACCATTGCGCGCGAAGCCAGCTTCCCGCCTCGACAAATACCGCGCCCTGCTCGACCGCCCAGTGATGTGACGGTGGCAGGCGTGTTGGCCGGAAATCCCGGCCCACCGACCTGCCGGCAAAGGCGGCGATGGGCGTCGGGGTGTAGGGCGGCCGATAGATGGTTGTGCCTGTCTCGGCAATTGTCTTGCCCGTCAGTTCAGCCATCACGGCAAGGCCGAGGACATTCGAGGTCCGCCCCTGGTCGCTTGCCATGCCAAGTGTGGTGTAACGCTTCAGATGTTCGACAGCGCGGAAATTCTCCTTGTGCGCAAGCCCGACATCCTTGACCGTGACGTCGTTCTGCTGGTCAAGCCATGCCCGGCGGGTGCCACCTACATGCCATAGCGGGGTGATGTTGACGGGCGTGTCGTCCGCCTCGGGAACGGGTTCGGCGCGTACTTTCATGCCAAGTTCGGCAAGCTGGGCGAGCGCCTGGTCACGCCCGTCCGCCAGCGCCCCGGCGGTGCTGAAAATTCCCCGTACCGCACCGGCGACGGCAAGGCCCGGAGGCACCCCGTCACCCGGGATGAAGGCTGCGATGTCCGGCTGCCAGCGTGGCCTGCCGCGATGATGGCATGTCAGATGAACATTCGGGTTCCAGCCACCCGAAACGGCAAGCGCCCCGCAGGCAAGATGTCTGTGCCCCCCATCGGCAAGCCGCAGCGTGACATGCCCAATGCCGCGACGCCCGCTGCTGTTGCTGACCACCGCGCCGGCATACAGCTCGGCGATGTCACTGGCCGGGGCGTCTGCACGCGAATCAATAATGGCGGCAACCTCGACCCCGGCAGCGGCAAGGTCGGCGGCCGTGCGGTGGCCGTCATCATTGTTCGTGAAGATGGCAACCCGTTCGGCCGGCGCGGCGGCCCAGCGATTGACATAGGCACGCACCGCACCTGCCTGCATGATCCCGGGACGGTCATTATTGTCAAAGGCGATCAGCCGTTCGGTGGCGCCGGCGGCCAGAATGGCCCGCTTTGCGTAGACCCGCCACATGATCTGGCGCGGGCTGCCCTCACGCGGCACCGGCAGGTGATCGGCAACACGTTCCAGAACGCCGTATATGCCATGATCGAAAACACCGATGGCGGTGCTTCGCGGCATCACCCGGACATTGGCCATGGCGGCAAGCTCGGCGACGGTCCGGGTGGCCCATTCATCACCCCTCATGCCGGCAATGGATTCACGCTCCATCGTCAATCTGCCACCGGCACGGAAATCCTCGTCGACCAGAATGACCTCGGCACCGGCGCGTCCGGCCGTCAGCGCCGCCATCAGCCCAGCTGGTCCGGCTCCGATGACAAGAAGATCACAATGCCGAAACCCGCGGTCATAGACATCCGGGTCGGGGTCGCCTGACAGCGCGCCAAGTCCGGCCGCCTTGCGGATAATCGGTTCATAGACCCGTTCCCAGAACGGCTTTGGCCACATGAAGGTCTTGTAATAGAAGCCGGCCCCGAGAAAGGCTGACAGGCGGTCATTGATCGCCATCAGGTCGAAGCCAAGCGAGGGAAACCGGTTCTGGCTTTGCGCCACAAGCCCGTCATACAGCTCGGCCATCGTGGCGCGGCTGTTCGGTTCGCGGCGCGCGCCCTCACGAAGTTCGACAAGGGCGTTCGGCTCTTCCGACCCTGCAGATAAAATTCCCCGTGGCCGGTGATATTTGAAAGACCGGCCAACAAGCCTGATGCCATTTGCCACCAGCGCCGAGGCAAGCGTGTCCCCCGCAAAGCCGCCATATCGACGCCCGTCAAATGTAAAATCGAGTGGCGCCGTGCGGTCGATCAGCCCACCATCCAACCGGTTCACCTGGGTCATGACCGCCCCCCCTGCGCAGCAACGTCGCTGGCAAGCTCGACTTTCAGGATCTCGTGGCTTGTCGTATCGCGCGTGATCACCAGCCAGCTGCGGTCGCCCATCTCATGGTACCAGAGTTCACGATGCGTGCCGGCCGGATTGTCGCGAAGATATTGATAGTCGTGAAAGGCCTCGCCGGCATTGCCGGCCCCGGCGTCCGGGCGGTGCATAAGGCTGGCATCGCCAAGATAGGTGAATTCCTGTGAATCTCGCGGCCCCAGAAGCGGGTGATCGATTATCATGACGCGCCGTTCCTCAATGCAGGTTGGGCTGCGCGCCCGACCCTTTTTCATCAATCATCATGCCACGGCGGAACCTGTCCAGCCGATAGGCCGTCGCGGTTTCATGCGGTGTGTCGGTGGCCAGAAGATGTGCAAAGCAATAACCGGACGCAGGAGTTGCCTTGAAGCCGCCATAGCACCAGCCACCATTGAAATACAGACCATCGACCGGCGTACGGTCGATGATTGGCGAGCCGTCCATGCTCATATCCATGATGCCGCCCCACATCCGCACCATACGAGCCCGCCCGATCATTGGCATCAATGTCATGCCGCCTTCGCAGACATCTTCGACCACGGGCAGGTTGCCGCGCTGGGCGTAGGAATTATACATGTCGATGTCACCGCCAAAGACAAGCCCGCCCTTGTCGGACTGGCTGATATAGAAATGGCCGGCACCATAGGTGACAACACCTGGAATGACCGGCTTCAGCCCTTCCGACACAAAGGCCTGCAGGACATGACTTTCAATCGGCAATCGCATCCCGGCGGCCTGCATGACCCGGCTGCTGCTGCCGGCAACAGCGCACCCGACCTTGCGGGCGGCGATAAAGCCACGATTTGTCTCAACTCCGGTACAGCGACCGTTCTGGATGCGGAACCCTGTCACCTCACAATTCTGGATAATGTCGACACCACGCCGGTCGGCGCCGCGCGCATAGCCCCAGGCGACGGCGTCATGGCGAACGGTGCCGCCGCGGCGTTGGACAAGTGCGCCCCGCACCGGAAATCTGGCATTGTCGAAATTCAGGAACGGGATTTCGGCGCGAAGCTGTGCGGCGTCCAGAAGCTCGGCATCGGCACCGTGCAGGATCATCGAGTTGCCGCGCCGCCGATAGGCATCACGCTGCGCATCGGAATGGTAAAGGTTGTAGACACCACGCTGGCTGACCATGGCGTTGTAATTGACGTCCTGTTCCAGCCCTTCCCACAGCTTCAGCGAAAATTCGTAAAAGGGTTCATTGCCGGGAAGAAGATAGTTTGACCGGATGATGGTGGTGTTGCGACCGACATTGCCGCCGCCGATCCAGCCCTTTTCCAGCACCGCCACCGATGCCTCGCCATAGCGACTTGCCAGATAATAGGCTGTTGCCAGCCCGTGGCCGCCACCGCCGACAATGACAAAATCATAGGCAGGCTGCGGTTCCGGATCACGCCAGGCAGGCCGCCATCCGCGGTTTCCGGTAAGACCTTCCCGCAGGATCCGGAACCCGGAATACCCCCCCTGTTTTTTCATTTTGTGCCGCCTGTTTCAATGCTGGTCCGTCAATCCAAGACAGCCATTATTGTCAGGGCAATTCAAGCCATAATGTGATCGAATCCACCATTTTATGGCGGGAAATGTCAGCGTTGAACAGGCGAGGCTGGAATGGGTGTGTCAGCTGTCGCGAAGAAGCGGTGCCGGCTTGCGGCCAAGCGTTCGTACAGCCCCGGCAAGACCCAGCATCGCCGTCGCCGCCGCGCCAGCCATCGTGGTCATCAGCACAAGGGTGAAATCCAGTTCGAAATCTGCATTCAGGAAGCCTTCGATGAGCCCCCAGCTGGCGATACTGCCGATAAGTGCGGCCGCCACTGCGGCCAGCATGCCGAGAAGCGCATATTCAAGGAACCAGGCGATGGCAATGGAAACACGAGTGGCGCCAAGAACCTTCAGGATGACTGAATCGGCAAGCCGCTGTGCTTCGGTGCTGGCGACGGTGCCGGCAAGAACGGCGATGCCGGCAACCAGCGTGACCAGCGCCGTCATCTGAACAGCGGCACCCAGAAGCCCGATCACCCGTTGTGCGGTGGCTACAGCCTCGCGAACCGAGATTGCCGAAATGTTTGAAAAGGCAGCGGCGATATTGCGATCGACGGCAATGGCGGCATCGTCACTGTCCACTCGCGCACTTGCCATCCAGCTATGCGGCGCCGATTCAAGCAGCCCCGGCGAAAGCACAAACACGAAATTGATGCTGAAGCTTTCCCAGTCAACCGCGCGAATGTTGGTGATCTCGGCAGTGATCGACCGGCCAAGGACATTGAAGGTGACATTGTCGCCAACCCACACGCCAAGCTCGCGCGCTTCCTCTTCCGACATTGATGCCAGAGGCAGTCCGGCATAGTCCGCCGGCCACCATTCACCGGCAATGATTTCGCCGCTGTCCGGTGGTGTGGCCGACCATGTCAGCGCGCGGTCGCCGCGAAGCACCCAGGCTGATCCGCCCTTCATGTCATATGCCTCCGCAGGCTTTCCGCCCAGATTTGTCACACGGCCACGAAGCATTGGCGTTTTCGCAAGCGAGGTGACACCCGGCGTCGCTGTGGCGATCGAGACAAATCTGTCAATCTGGTCAGGCTGAATGTCGATAAAGAACCAGGCTGGCGCGTCTTCGGCGACCCTGGTGTCGATCTGCCGACCGATATTGGCCTGCGACAGCGACACGGTGACAAGAACCGAAAGGCCAAGCCCAAAGGCGATGACAATCGCGCGTACCGGCGATCCCGGCCGGGTGATGGCAGACAGTGCGAGGCGCGCCGGCACATAGGACGGCGATGGAATGCGGCGCAGCGCCAGCAGAAGCATCTCGCCAAGTCCGGCCAGCAATGCGATGGCCGCCAGTGACCCACCGATGAAGATCATGGTCAGCATCAGATCGCGCGTGGCGACAAAGGCAAGCCCGGAAAGGCCAAGCAGGGCGGCGAACGCCATTGCCAGATAGACCGGGCGCGGCCGTCCACCGGGCATGCTGTTCAGACGCCTGAACAGATTCGCCGCCCGCACCTCCTCGGCCTTGGCAAGCGGCCACAGGGCAAACAGGAACGAGGTGATCACGCCAAATCCAGCCGCAACGATCAGCGGCAACGGATAGACCGACACCTCGATCGGAACGGTGACATAGGCCGACAGCAGATCAACGGCAAAGACCGGCGCGACGGCAGCAAGCAAAACCCCCAGCCCGACCCCCAGCCCGGCGATCAGCATCACCTGCAGCAGATAGATCCGGAAGATCAGCCGTGCCGGGGCACCAAGACATTTGAAGGTGGCGATCACCGGCATCCGGCTGCCAAGCCAGGCCCTGACCGCGCCGGCAACGCCAAGCCCGCCGATCAACAGGGCCGTCAGCCCGACAAGCACCAGAAACACTTCGGTCCGGTCGATGAACACATCGAATCCCGGGGCCGCATTCATCACATCGCGCACCCGTACGCCATCGCCCCGCCCGGCGGCCCGCAACGCGGTGACGGCGGCTTCGCGGTTGTTCTGCTGGTCCAGCAGAATTCTGGTTCGATAGGTGATCATGGCACCGGGCTGATTGAGGCCTGTTGCCTTGAGCGTCGCATGTGACATCAGTACGCGAGGCCCGAAGGTGACGAAACTGACCGATCTGTCCGGCTCATAGGTCAGCGTGTCACTGACGGTCAGTTCGGCCTCGCCGATCCGCACCCGCGATCCCGGCGTCAGTTCAAGCGCGCGCGCCATCTGCGGGTCGACGACAATCATGCCGTCACCAAGCGCGCCGGCAATGGTATCGCCACTGCCGAGGCTGGCCGTGCCGACAAGCGGCCAGTTTGAATCAACAGCTTTCAGCGCCACAAGCTTGCGGGTCTCGCCGGTCTGCAGCATGGCGCGCATTTCAAGACTTTGTGACAGCGCGCCAAAACCCTCGGCCAGCGTGGCCACATTCTGCGGTGTCGGTCTGTAGAGGCTCCGCAGTTCAACATCACCGCCAAGCAGAAGCTGTGCATTGCCGGTGATGCCGGTGCGCATTGCCTCGGCAACCGACCCGACAGTGCCGATGGCGGCAACGCCAAGCATCAGCGCGCCAAGAAAGACCCGAAAGCGCGCGACCGAACCGCGGATTTCACGACGGGCCATGCGCCAGGCAAGATGCCAGCCGGCGTCACCACCTGTCAGATGATTTTCTGTCATTGCCATTGTCACGCGGCGCGATGGGCCGAGGCACGATCCTCGACGATCCGACCATCCTCGATGGTCAGAACGCGGCGGCATTGCTCGGCCAGCCCCGGATCATGCGTGACAAGCACCAGCGCCGCACCGGCGGCGTCGGTGGCTTCGAACAGGGTCGAGATGACTTTTTCGCTGGTGCCGCTGTCAAGATTGCCTGTCGGTTCATCGGCCAGCAGGATTTTCGGGCGTGGCGCGATGGCGCGTGCGATGGCGACACGCTGTTGTTCGCCCCCCGACATCTGGTCGGGAAGATGTGTTTTCCGATGGCCAAGCCCGACCGAATCAAGGGCCGCTGCCGCCAGATCGGTGGCGTCGGCCCGTCCGGCAAGTTCCAGTGGCACGGCGACATTCTGCAGCGCTGTCATCGAGGGGATCAGGCGAAAGGCCTGAAAGACAATGCCGACATTGTCACGGCGAAGGGCCGCCAGCGCGTCTTCGCCCATGCTGGTGATGTCCTGCCCGGCAAGGTGGATCCTGCCACCGGTCAGGCTTTCCAGCCCGGCCATGATCATCAGCAGACTTGTCTTGCCGGCACCGCTCGGCCCCAGAACGCCGACCGTCTCGCCGCTGCCAATCCGCAATGAGATGCTGCGCAGGATATCGACCATGCCATCGGCGCTCGCCAGTGACAGGCAGGCCTCGTCAAGCCCGATAATCGGCCCGGCATCCACGTCATGTGAAGCCGTGCTGTTGTCGTCTGCGTTAACGCTTGGAGCTGTTTTTGACACGGATGTCGATCCTTTCCTGCAGGCTGGCGCCGATGACGCGGTGCCATCATCCTGGTGTCGCCCGGAACCTGTTCATCTGGACTAAATTCTTGCAGCTACATAGACTGACGACATGACAACACAGTCAGGAAGGGCGCATTGCACCGGCGATGCGACGCATATGGTGGTCATGCAGATGTCAATCAACAGCCTGTGGTCAATCAACCGCATTATCCGGGGAATTTTTCCCGGTTCGGTGATCATGCTGCTGCTTGGCCAGTTTCTGATGGCTGCGGCGACACATGCCGATCAGCCGCGGCTGCTGGTGCTGGGGGATTCGCTTGTCGCGGGATACGGTCTGCCGCCTGGGCAGTCGCTTCCCGACCAGCTGCAGTCCGATCTGGCGGCAAAGGGCGTGTCTGTGAGTGTCATCAACGCCGGCGTGTCAGGCGATACCACGGCAGGCGGCCTGGCCAGGCTCGACTGGTCACTTGCCGACAATCCGGATGCGGTGATTATCGTGCTTGGCGGCAACGACATGTTGCGCGGCCTGCCCCCCGAAGGCACCGCCGCCAACCTTGATGCCATTATCAGCCGCCTCCGCCAGCGCGATATCGAGGTGCTGCTTGCCGGCATGATGGCGCCGCGCAATCTCGGCGGCGCCTATATAGAGGCTTTTGATGCCATATATCCTGCGCTGGCGCGCGAATATGACATCGAGTTCTATCCCTTCTTTCTGGACGGGGTGGCGCTCGACCCGGCGTTGAATCTGGAGGACGGGCTACACCCCAACAGACAGGGCATCAGGGAAATCAGCCGCCGCATGCTGCCGGTGGTTGAACGCCTTCTGGCACGTCTTGGCAGATGACCGGCAGGCTGATCCGCACCTGTTCCCAAAATTCTTTGCATCCCCCCGCGAGGTGTCTTAAAGTGCCGCCGTCGATGCGGGATGCCTGACTGTTTTCATAAATTTGCCACAGTCTGGCGGCACTGTTCCGCATGTCGTTTGCGGCATGATTTTTCTCGTGCTGCCCCGAGCCTTGGGCCTGAACCCGAGGCCTGCAACAGAGGATGACGATCGGACCATGACGGTGAAGCAGACTTTCCTTTTCGTGATGATGGCGGCGATGCTGACCGCGCTTTTCGGCACCATGTCGATGGCGGCGGAACCACAACGCATGCTGACCGAAAAGGACTGGCAGGCCTTTCGGGTTGACGACGATAAGGGCCGCACCTGTTTCATCAGCTCGGTGCCAACGAAATCGACCGGCAAATATGATCCCGAAAACCGCGGCGAGGTGCGGGTGTTTGTGTCGCACGGCCCCAACAAGGCCGAGCGCAACGTCGTGCAGTTTGTCGCCGGGTACAAGCACAAGAAACATTCCGATGTGACGGTGAATATCGATGGCAAGAAATTCACCCTGTTCACCATCGAGGGGCGGGCCTATGCCGAATCCGAAGAGGATGACATCGCGATCATCAGGGCGATGAAGCGGGGAAGCAAAATGACGGTTGGCGGCACATCGAGCCGGGGCACGAAGACCACCGATACCTATTCACTGTCAGGCTTCACCAAGACCAAGAACCTGATCGACAAGACCTGTAGCTGAGCTGTGCCTGTCCCGGGCCGTGCCGGCAACCACATGTCGACTGCAGATTGGCGCTGTGCGCCAGGCCAAGGATGATGACAGACGCAGCCCACCTCCAGACACCAGCCGCGCAGACTGCGCCCCGTGATCTTCTTGGCATGGGGGCGGCCGAGCTTGAGGATGCGGTGGTCGCCGCCGGTCTGCCGACATTCCGCGCCCGCCAGCTGTGGCGCTGGGTCTGGCGGCACGGCCTGACCTCCTTTGAAGAGATGAGCGATCTTGGCAAGCCGGTGCGGCAGGCATTTTCCGAGATGTTCACGCTCGACCGGCCTGCGGTCACGCGGCGGCTGACATCCAGTGACGGGACCATAAAATGGCTGCTTCGCTTCCCGGACGGGAACGAAGCCGAGACGGTCTATATCCCTGACAAGGACCGTGGCACCCTGTGCATATCCTCGCAGGTCGGATGCACGCTGACCTGCAGCTTTTGCCATACCGGCACGCAGAAGCTGGTTCGCAATCTGTCGGTTGGCGAAATCACCGGTCAGGTGATGCTGGCGATGGACGAACTTGGTGACTGGCCGGCCGGCAAGCCTGAAAGGCGGCTGACCAATATCGTGTTGATGGGTATGGGCGAGCCGCTGTTCAATTATGAAAATGTCGCCAGCGCCATGCGCATCATCATGAGCGGTGAAGGGGTCGGGCTGTCGAAGCGGCGGATCACCCTGTCGACATCCGGTGTGGTGCCGGAGATTGCCCGGTGCGGGGCTGAACTCGGGGTCAATCTGGCGATCTCGCTTCACGCCGTTCGCGACGAGCTGCGCGACGAGCTGGTGCCGATCAACAGGAAATATCCGCTTGCCGAATTGATTGAGGCGTGCCGGACCTATCCCGGTCTGTCGAATGCACGCCGGATCACCTGGGAATATGTGATGCTGGACGGAATCAATGACAGTGACGAGGATTGTGCCGCGTTGCTGAAGCTGATCCGCGGCATCCCCTCGAAGATCAACCTTATTCCGTTCAACCCGTGGCCCGGCAGCCCCTATGAATGTTCCAGCAACCGTCGGATCGAGGCGTTTGCCGCAAAGGTGTTGAAGGCGGGATATGCCTCGCCGGTGCGAACGCCGCGTGGCCGTGATATTCTGGCTGCCTGCGGACAGCTGAAATCAGCCTCGGAACGGGCGCGCCGCCAGCGAACAGGCACCGGCAGGCCAACTGTCGAACTGGCTGCAGATGCGACATGATGATCAAGCGCAGTTATGGCTGCAAAGCCTTGAAAACAAGCGTTTCGATGACTACATTCTTTCCAACGGATTATCGATCAGGGGGTAAAAATGGCTGATAACCGCTTCATGAATACTGCGGCTGCCGAGGCGACACAGGTCGATCTTGGTCTTCGCAGCTATATGCTCGGCGTCTACAACCACATGACGACCGCGTTACTGATGACAGGATTCTTCGCCTATGCGATGAAATGGGCTGTATTGAACGTCGCTGGCGTGGGCCAGCTGGTCTATGGTTCACCGTTGAAGTGGGTTGTGATGCTGGCTCCGCTGGGCCTTGTGTTCTGGCTGTCGGCGCGCATTCAGTCGATGTCAGCTGCAAAGGCACGCAATCTCTTCTACGTCTATGCGGCGCTGATGGGTGTTTCCTTGGCCTCGGTGCTGTTGATGTTCTCGACCGCAAGCGTTGCCCGCGCCTTTTTCATCACTGCCGGTGCCTTCGCCGCTCTCAGCCTGTATGGCTACACAACCAAGCGCAGCCTGTCGGCAATGGGATCCTTCATGATGATCGGGCTGTTCGGCCTGATCATCGCGATGATCGTGAATATCTTCATGGCCTCGACAGCCATGGATCTCGCGATCTCGGTGCTTGGCGTGCTGATCTTTGCCGGGCTTACGGCGTGGGATACCCAGAAGATCAAGCTGATGTACATGGCAGGTGACAGCGAGGCCGAGCGGACCAAGAAGTCGATCTTCGGGGCGCTGACCCTGTATCTCGATTTCATCAACATGTTCATGTTCATCCTGCATCTGTTCGGCAATCGCGAATAGATCGCGCGGGAAAGACATTGCAAGGCGCGTCCGGTTTATCCATCGGGCGCGCTTTTTTTTGGGTCGCAGGGAGCCGTAGTGGATGACCAGTCTCGACAGCTATCTATCGCAGCACACATCTCCGGATATGGCTTCCGCGATCAGTGCCCTTGCCGGGGCTGCGGCGCGGATCAGTGCCGAGATAAGAGCGCCGCGACAGACCCTTGATGCGGTTGCCGGACATGTCAATGCCGATGGGGACACGCAGAAGGCGCTCGACGTTCTTGCTGATGACCTCATTCTCGAGGCGGCGCGCCAGGCTGGTGCGGCGGCCTATATGTCAGAGGAACGCGAGGCGGCAATATCGCTGTCCGATGACGGGTCATTCATCATTGCCAGCGATCCATTGGACGGGTCGTCCAATATCGGGGTCAATGTATCGATAGGGACGATTTTCTCGGTTCTGCCGACCGGCGGTGATGGTCTTGTTGCCGGACGGGACCAGCTCGCGGCCGGTTTTTTCGTCTATGGGCCGCAGACAACGCTTCTGCTGACGGTTGGTAACGGTGTTGCGTCTTTCCTGATGGGTGCAAACAGTCGATTTCAGTTGATTGATGACAATGTCCGGATCCCGGACCAGACAGCGGAATTTGCCATCAATGCCGGCAATCAGCGTCACTGGATGGCACCGGCACAGCGCTATGTCGCCGATTGTGTTGCCGGTGCCGATGGGTCGCGTGGCAGGAATTTCAGCCAGCGTTGGATTGGCTCGCTGGTGGCCGATGCGTGGCGGATCTTCTGCCGCGGCGGTGTGTTCCTCTATCCCGCCGATGGCCGCGACGGCTATGGGCAGGGGCGGCTTCGCCTTGTCTATGAGGCGGCGCCGATTGCATTTCTGGCCACACAGGCAGGTGGGCGCGCCACTGACGGCAGCCGTGACATTCTCGACATCATCCCGATGGCGGTTCACCAGCGGGTGCCGCTTGTCTTTGGATCCCGTGACGAGGTTGACGAAATTGAACGCCAGCACGCCGCCGGTTAGGCGTTGCGTTCAGCGTCCAGTATCGCGGCAAGCCCGCTTTCATAGTCGGGATATAGCAGGTCCAGGCCAAGTTCCGGCCCGATCACCTGCGAGGCAACGCGCCGCCGCGACACATAGAAGGTGCGTGCCATTGGCGACAGGTCCGCGTCTTCAAGCGTCTGCGGTTGTGGGGGGGCAACACCAAGCAGGGCCGCCGCATGTCGCATCACCTCGCCCTGCGCGGCGGGGCGTGTATCGGCAAGATTGATGATCCTTCCGGGACGTGGCGCGGCCATTGCCGCCTCGATCACCCGGCAGATATCGTCAACATGGATCCGGTTGAAGACCTGGCCGCGATGTTCGATGATGCGGGCTGTACCGGCCCGCAGCGAATCAAACGGACTTCGCCCCGGCCCATAGATTCCGGCAGCGCGAAAAATCTCGCTCTGCAACAGTGACAGCCACCGGTTTTCCGCCACCACCCGCGCGCGTCCCCGCGCCGTTGCGGGATCGGTTGGGGTGTCCTCATAACAAAACCCGTCTGGCCGGTCCGGATAGACCGAGGTCGCGGATACATAGCCTGACCAGCCGTCAAACCCGGCCAGCACATCTCCATGCGCGTCAAGAACAGGATCGCTGCCCCCAATGGCGGTGATCGTCGACAGCACGGCATCAACCCCGGCCAGCGCGGACCGGGCGTCGGCAAGTGGCCGGTCATCGGCAAAGCGGTGGATCTGCCAGCCGGACGCGGCCTCTGCGGCCAGCCGTTCGGGGGTGCGGGTGGTGCCGCGGATGTGCCACCCCGCCGCCGCCAGCCTGTGCCCCAGCGGACGCCCCACATAGCCCAGTCCAAAGATGAAAATTGTCCGTGCCATTATTCCAGGTCCTGTCTATGCAGTCCGTCTGTTGTACCTGTCATTGTACCTGTTATTGTGTCTCTTATTGAGTCTGGCGGCTGGCAAGCTGTTGGCGCACCAGTGCGGCATCAAGCCGCCGACCCTGCCAGTCCAGACGCCAGTCCAGATGCGGGCCGGTCGATCTGCCGGTTGACCCGACAGTTCCGATGATGGCGCCCCGCATCACCTCGTCCCCTTCGGCGACGCGCACTTCATCAAGATGAAGAAAGGCCGAATTCAGACCGAGGCCATGCGCCATCAAAACCGTCCAGCCGGAAAAATACAAATCCCTGACCAGGGTTATCCGTCCCCCGGCAGGTGCCAGCACCGGCGTTCCACGCGCCGCCGCGATATCGATCCCGTAATGTGGTTGGCGGGGCTGGCCATTCAGAATGCGCTGGCTGCCATAGATGCCGGTGACTTGACCCTCGACAGGCATGTCGAGACCACGCAGGAAATCACCGGCAGCCACCCCGGCATCGCTCTGCGAGCGCGCTTTTCGCACCGCTGCGGCATCGTCGCCTATCCGTTCCAGCACTGTTGCAGGCGGTGTGACATGGGTCTGCTTCAGCCCGTCAATACGCTGGATGTCATAGTCGCGCTGGTTGGCTGTGATGGTGACAAGATAGGACTCGCCGCCGGCATGGCTGACCTGGAGGCTGGCCGGTATGTCGCTGTCCCGATGAAATCCGATCAGCGCATGACCATCATCGCTCTGCATCACGGTCTCGCCGTCAAGGGTCAGGCTGACACCCGGCCCCACGCGTGCCACGACCATGCCACCTTCGATGGCGCTGCCGGCAATCCAGCTGATGCCGGGAACGGTATCCGGAAACCGTGCCTGCTGACCGCTGGCCGGCAGCGCAAAAAACAGAACAATAATCGCCAGAATGGCTGTGAACGGGGTTGGAATCATTATTCGCTGACGCTACCATCTGACAGTGTTTTTGGCACGCCAAAACGGAGCTGACGATGGTTCCGGTTTCCAATAAAAACCGAGGCAGGATGAGTGCCTGTCTCGTATCTCCAGATCTGGTCGAGGGGCCGAAAGCAGGTATCAATGCCACAGTCAACGCATGAAAAAGTTGTCATCATCGGGGCCGGCGCAGCTGGGCTGACCGCCGCCATCTATACGGCGCGCGCCAACATGTCGCCGGTGATTCTTGCCGGTCTGCAGCCTGGTGGTCAGATGACGATTACCACGGATGTCGAGAATTATCCCGGATTTGCCGATGTCATCCAGGGGCCGTGGCTGATGACCGAGATGCAGCAGCAGGCCGAGAATGTTGGCGCGCGGGTTGTCTATGACATTGTGACCTCGCTTGACGCCTCCGGCCGTCCCTTTCGGATGACGCTTGATTCAGGTGACGAGATCACTGCCGATGCGGTGATTGTGGCCACCGGGGCACAGGCAAAATGGCTCGGACTGGAATCAGAGCAGACATTCAACGGTCGGGGTGTCTCGGCCTGTGCCACCTGCGACGGGTTTTTCTACAAGGAACGCGATGTTGCTGTCATCGGCGGCGGCAACACGGCTGTCGAGGAAGCGCTGTATCTGGCCAATATCTGCAAGTCGGTCACCTTGATTCATCGTCGTGATTCGCTCCGCGCCGAGCAGATCATGCAGGACCGTCTGCTGCGTCACGACAGGATCACGGTGCAATGGAACCGCACCGTTGCCGAGGTGCTTGGCGATGACAGCGGTGTGACCGGGTTGCGTCTGGCGTCAACGACGGGCGAGGACGATCTCGATATCGCCGTTCAGGGCATGTTTGTGGCCATCGGACATGACCCGGCAACGGCGGCTTTCCGCGGTGTGCTTGACCTTGATGATGAAGGCTACATTCTTGCCGAAACAGGCGGCACCCGCACCTCTGTTGACGGGGTGTTCGCCGCCGGCGACTGTGTCGACAAGATCTACCGTCAGGCGGTGACGGCTGCCGGCATGGGATGTATGGCCGCGCTTGACGCTGAAAGGTGGCTTGGCGAACAGGCCTGATTGGGGATGTCGGGGTTCAGGTTGCCATCGCGGGCCTGTCGCTGACGGCCTGTTCCCGGATGATCCAGTTGACGGCAAAGGCAAACAGCGCCGCCCCGATATTCAGCCACCACATCACATCGTAAGCCCCTGTGATGTCGTAGACCACGCCGCCCAGCCACGAGCCGAAGAACGAGCCCACCTGATGGGAGGCAAAGGCAATCCCGTACAGCATGCTGAGATGCCTGGGACCGAAAAATACGACGATAAGCCCACTTGTCAGTGGAATTGTGCCAAGCCACAGCAGCCCCATCGCGGCGCCGAACACAAGTGCTGATGCCGGCGTAACGGGCAGCAACAGAAATCCGCATATAATGGCACCGCGAAGCAGATACACCGTGGCAAGCGTCTTTCGCTTCGAGACTTTTCCGCCAAGCCAGCCGCAGATGAACGCCCCGACAATGTTGAACAGCCCGATCAGCGCCAGCGCCCAGCTGGCAATGTGGGGTGGCACGCCGCGGTCGCCAAGAAACACCGGAAGATGTGTGGTGGTGAATACCAGCTGCAATCCGCAGACAAAGAATCCGGCTGTCAGCAGCAGATAGTCCCGGCTTGCCACCGCCGCGCGAAGCGCCTCGCCGGTTGTCAGTTCGACAATATCGGTTGTCCTGGCGGCTGGTGCGCCGCGAATGCCGAATGCCACCGCCATTCCCGCCGCGGTCAGGAAGGACAGCAACAGCAGCGCCGTCTGCCAGCCATGTTCGCTCATCAGCATCTGTGTCACCGGCAGCAGCGCGAACTGGCCAAAGGAACCGAAGCTGGTCACAAGCCCAAAGGCCAGCGAGCGCCGCGCCGGCGGCACCACCCGGCCGACCGCGCCAATGGCGATGGAAATGCCGGCACTGCCGAGCCCCAGACCGATCAGCGCCTGGCCGAGGAACAGCCCGGTCGGGGTGACAAGCAGGGCGCTTGCCAGCAGGCCGGCTGTGTAGATGGCCGCGCCGAGGATGGCCACTTTCCAGGCACCGATCCGGTCGGCAAGGGCACCGAATAATGGCGAGGAAAACCCCCAGACAAGGTTCTGCACCGCAATCGCAAGCGCCACCAGCTGAACGCCGCTGCCAAGCGTGTTCGAAAGCGGCACGACAAACAGTCCGAATACCTGTCTGATGCCAAAGGTGATGGTCACAAGCGCGGCGCTGGCAATGAGTACCCGTAGCCAGATATCCGGCCTTGTGCCGCCTGAGGAATGTGATGTCATGATGGGACGCTGCCGTGGTTCGTTGCCGTGCGGGCACAAGGCCGCACCGCGCGCCGTTATGTGACTCTAGTCGCGTCCTGCGTGAAAGCGAAATGCTTTCTTGTCGGGCCCTTGCGGTGTCCGGCTGTCATGCCGACAGATCCGTCAGACAGGCTCGCTCACTCACTTACTCACTCACTCAATAGCCGGACTGAATTCACCTGCAGTCCGCGGCTGGAGGAATCGACCTTGACCAGCAGCTTCTGACCCTGGATCAGCGAATGGAATCCACAATCATTCAGAACGCGCGAGTGAACAAACACATCCTCATCAGAGGTGTCGGTGGTCACAAAGCCATAGCCACGAAGGTCATTGAAGAATTTGACGACGGCACGCACCTCGCCTTCCTCCGGCTCCGACGCCACCGGCGGGGTCGGGGTCACCGGCCGTTCGACCGACAGCAGATCCTTGATCACCTTGCCATGCTCGTTGGTGCTCAACGACACGGTGATCTGATCGCCCGTCAGCAGGCGGACCAGTCCAAACCGGTCAAGGGTCGAACGGTGAAGGAATATCTCTTCCTCGCCGATCCTGACGAATCCATACCCTTTGCGTTCATTGTACCAGACCAATTGCCCCTGGCCGGTTTCGATATCCTGCGACGTATCGCGGGTTGCCACATCCTTTGTCATAGTCGTCTTTCCTGGGCAGCCTTGCGCACGACACCGGTAATCGCCTCGCCCCCTCCCGACAGTCACTGCAGACCAGAGGGCATCACACCGGGCGTGACAGGCACCACAAAATTTGCCTCCACACCGAAACACAAGGATGCGGTGCGTTAAGACCCGCACCGAAGGATGAAAATCCCCGGTAACGCGCATGTGAAGATGAGGAAAGAGTCCTGAAACTGTCAGGCGTTGCCAAGCGCGGCTCGGCTGGCCTCGATGGCCTCGCCAATGGCGGCCTGCCAGTCGCCGATAGATCCGGCATCAGCAGCGCCGGCTGGGAATATCAATCCCCGCGTGCTGTTCACAAGCCCGCCTTCCGGCCCTTGCGGGCCGCCGGTCAGTCCGGCAAGCGCCTGGGCAGCGCCGGCACCCTGGGCACCGAACCCCGGCACAAGGAAAGGCGCGTTTGGCAGGATCTGGCGCAGGGCGCGGGCTTCTTCCGGCCAGGTGGCGCCGGCAACGATGCCAAGCGAAGACAGCCCGGCTTCGCCCACCCGCGCTGCCGCCAGTGGTGCAAGCCCTGCTGCCAGATGATGGAACAGCGGCGCGCCGTCGACATTGAGGTCCTGAAGATCACCGGCGCCAGGGTTGCTGGTGCGGGTCAGCACGAACAGACCGGCCCCCTGCCGGTCGGCACGCGCCAGAAGCGGGTCCAGCGTATCCAGTCCAAGATAGGCATTGACCGTCAAGGCGTCGCTGGGGAAGGCCGCATCATGGCCAATCCAGGCATCGGCATAGGCAGCGTTGGTGCTGCCGATATCATTGCGCTTGGCGTCCATGATGACCAGAACGCCGGCGTCAATCGCGGCGCGTCCAAGTCTGGCCAGCACATGCATGCCGTCGGGGCCCTGGGCCTCGAAGAAGGCAGCTTGCGGCTTGATGGCGGCAACCCGGCCTCTGGCCATCTCCAGACAGGCCATCGAGAAATCTTCAATGGCGCGGATTGTCGCCGGGCTTGCGGTCGTGCTGACATCGCCAAACAGCTTTGGCATCATCGACAGATGGGGATCGATCCCCATACAGAGCGGGGTTCCCGTACTGCGGATGGCGTCGGTGAGTCTGCAGCCGAAATGATCCACCGTCATGCGCTGTGCCGCCGTCAGACGAGGCCAACCGCGGCGCGGTAGGTCTGCAGCAATTCGTCCTGTTCCTGCAGCAGATCCCGGTCCATGGCCCGCATCTTGACAAGCTGGCGCATGATTTTCGGGTCAAAGCCTGTTGCCTTTGCTTCGGCATAGACATCACGAATGTCGGCCATCAGGGCGCGCTTTTCTTCCTCGAGGCGCTCGATCCGCTCGATATATTGTGTCAGCTGGTCGGCGCCGGCGCCGGTGCCTGCGATGAGTGCCATGATATGTTATCCCCGTGGAGTCCGTACGGCGTCACTTGTCGCCGTGATTGTGAATGGCTTCGTATTTTTCCCGCTGCTCGGCCGTCGCTTAAGTCTGGTATTTCGCCTTCCACTCGGCGTAATCCATACCATAGACGGTGGCGCGTGCCGCCTTGTCATCGATGTCCAGCCCGTGTTCCCCCGCCGCTTCACGGTACCAGCGCGACAGACAGTTCCGGCAGAACCCCGCCAGATTCATCATGTCGATATTCTGAACGTCGGTACGTTCCTGAAGATGCGCGACAAGGCGCCGGAACGCGGCGGCCTCCAGTTCGGTCTGCGTTGATTGATCCATGGAAACTCCATCGGTCGCAAAGCTGGCACCGTGGCCTGTGGGCCGGCGCTCTGAATGGGTCGGACTTTATCCAAGTCATGCTGCATAGGCAACCGCCTTGCGGCAGGTCAAAGGCGGCGTTCTGCCGGGGGTTTCGATCGCCGGAATTGGTAAAAATATAAAAAATCCAAAAAATTTCGGTATGGCTAAATTTGTTTAACCTCTTTATAAACAGTGAAACTGCCGAGGCCTATCATGTCAGACAGCAAGACCACGCCCAAGACCACGCCGGCCAAGACCACGCCGGAGGTCGCAAACAGCGCGGCACGATTCGATCGCATCAGGCGGGCCCATCAGTCTGAAGTGGCCGAGGACTATGTCGAGATGATTTCCGATCTGATCGCTGAAACGGGCGAGGCGCGCACGGTTGATCTGGCGGCCCGTTTCGGGGTGACCAGCCCGACTGTGAATGCCATCATCCGGCGTCTGCAGCGCGAGGATCTTGTCGAGACACGCCCCTATCGGTCGATCTTTCTGACCGAAGCTGGCAGGGCGCTTGCCGAGGCCAGTCGGGAACGACATCGGATTGTGCGCGATTTTCTGGTCACCATCGGCGTGCCTCTTGATATTGCAGAAGAGGATGCCGAGGGGGTCGAGCATCATGTCAGCGAGGAAACCTTGGCGGTGTTTGCCAGAATTACCGAGCAGGGTCGGATCTAGTCTGACTCGACACCCTGATGCAGATACAGGCGCCGCGTCCTGTTGCGGCTGATCGCGGCGGCCGAGATCAGCGCCGGCGGTGACGTCACCCAGATGATATTCTCGATCGCCGGTGGAACGCTGTTGTCGCCAAGGCTGATCAACCGTCGGCCCGGTTGCCTGGTCCAGGCCAGATTCTGCTCGAAATGATTGCTTGGCACGCCGTCCCGATCATGTACCAGCACATCAATGCCGGTGCCGTGGAAATGCCAGCTCAGCAATGCGGCCGAGGCGCGCCTGTCGGCAATCAATGTGGTCGCGTCATGACGGGCCAGCGCGGCGGCGCTGTCGGCGGCCAGCTGGTGCCATCCCCGCTGTCGGCGCAGCGGGTCGGAATCAGGTGTCAGCGGGCCGAGCGAACCGGCCAGCGTTACCGCCAGAATGGTGAAAGACAGGGCCGCATTGATGGCCAGCGCGGCGATGCCAAGGCGTCTTCGTGTCAGCGCCACACCATCATCGCCCCCTCCCGCCAGCCATCCCGCCAACCATCCCGCCAGCCACACCACCAGGGCCGGCATCGCTGCCAGCGCCCAGTTTGCGTTGGCCTCGCTGAGATAGGCCTGGATCATGATAATGATGATCACGGGCAATGACAGGCACAGAAGCAGCCGCGTCATCTGATCCCGTCCAGCTGTGACGATGCCCAGCATCAACGCAAAGACCAGCGGGCCGGCAGTGGCGAACTGCGCACCAAGAAAGAGCAGACTGTTCAGCGGATCATGACTCTGGCGGTCCAGATTGGCGTTGTCACCAAGATGTCTGACGGTGGTGAAATCATTCACAAGGTTCCACAGCAGATTCGGGCTGGCGGCAATGCCCATCGAGACGGCGAAGATCAGCAGTGCTGACGGCGAGATGGTCCGCTTGCCACAAAGCCGGTCCACCCCCCAGAACAGCACCACCCCGATCAGGCCGTAGATGGCGGCATATTTGCCAAGAAGCGCGACCCCAAAGGCACCGCCGGCAAACGTCATGGCGCGGTTCATTCCAAGGCGGCCTGTCACGCCCCCGATCAGCGCCATCATGCCAAGCGACCAGAACAGCAACAGCGGGGTATCGGTCGAAATGACGAAACTGCCAAGCGCCACCGCCGGCAGGCAGGTCCACAACAGCGCCGCCATGCGCCCTGCCGCGGGGCCGCCCGACCAGAAGGCCGCCCGCCACAGAATCAGGGCTGTCAGAAGATGCAGCCAGGGCGCCGGCAGCCTGACAGCCCAGACATGATGGCCAAACAGCTGGTGCGAGATACCGATGATCCAGCTGGTCAGGGGGGGCTTTGTATAATAGCCAAAGGCGAATTCGTTGCTCCACAGCCAGTATTGAGCTTCATCGACGCCAAGCTCCAGCGGGCTGAGGACAATACCGATGCTGCGCAGTACCGCTGCCGCCACAAGAAGGCCGAAAACCAGCCGGTCTGGCCGGGTCCAGCGCCCCGTTTCGGCACAATCAGATGTGGCGTTGACCGCCGGCATTGGCTATCCTCGGAGCTGCGTTTCACCTGGCGGCTTTCTGCCGGGACTATAGCCCGGCAAGCTTGAGAAAGAAACCGATGCACATCTCCAGCACCAAAGTGGATTTTGAGCCGGCCGATATCGCGCACTGGACGGCGAAGGTCGAGCGGATTCTCAAAGGCGCGACGCCAGACAGCCTGGATCGCCGTGACGAGGACGGCCTTGTCATTCATGCCCTGTATCAGGTTCCGGATCAGGCGACAGCATCTCCATTTTACCTTCCGGCGGCCCCGCAGACCCGTCTTGCCGAAGGGTGGCAGGTCATCCAGACCGTCACGCCGGATATGGATAACGCCGAAATTCTTGAATCGCTGGCAAGCGGCGCGACCGGCCTTGCCCTGACAACAGGTGATGCCAGGGCATTGGAGGTCCAGCTGGACGGTGTGGTCCTGCCGGCGGTGGGGCTGAGCCTTGATGGCGCGGCGGCAACGCCCCTGCATTATCGGCGTCTGCTGGCACTTGCCGGTGACGGGGCGGCACGCACCCGGATCGACCTTGGCCTCGACCCGGTGGACGGGTTTGCCGCGGCGATGGAACTTGATGCCGATTCACCCGCACCGCATCGGCTGATTCTGAGTGATGGCTGGACAGCGCACAACAAAGGGGTGAGCGCGGCCCAGGAAATCGGACTGGTGACGGCCGGCTGTGCGGCGGTGCTTCGCGATGCTGATGCGGCTGGCCGGGACATGGCCCGGATGGCGGCGAGGATCGCGGCGCGTCTCGCCCTGCCGGCTGACATGTTTGCCGGCATTGTCGTCTGCCGTGCGATGCGGCGGCTTTGGGACGGGCTGCTTGCGGGCTGCGGCATTGACCCGATGCCGCTTCCCATCCGTGGTCAGGCATCATTGCGGATGATGTCTGTACTTGATGCGGAAGTGAATATGCTGCGGATGACAACGGCGCTTCTCGGCGGGGCAATTGGCGGGGCCGATGCGATGGCGGGGTTCGGGCATGATGTGCTGACCGGTGAAAGTGCGGGTGCGCGCCGTATCGCGCGGCTCGCACAGGTGATGATGATGGCGGAATCGCATCTTCAGGCCAGTCTCGATCCGGCAGCCGGCGCGCCGTTCATCGAATCGCGCACTGCCGGGCTTGCTGCCGCAGGGTGGCGTTGCTTCCAACAGATTGAACAGGCTGGCGGGCTGGCTGCGGCACGCAAATCCGGGCTGATAGATGAATGGGCTGACAATGCTGCAACAGCGCGTGAATCGAGTCTTCGCAAGGGAGACACCAGAATTCTTGGCGTGACGCTGCAACCGCGAAGCGAAATGGTCTCGGCGGTGCTGCCAGCATTTGCCGATGTCAGACGCCCGGCCGCCCTGGTCGAGGATATCCGGCGTGCCGCCAGCCAAAACACGCCTCGGCTGCTGATTCTGCGTGGCGCAGAGGCCGCCGGGGAGGACGCCATCCGCCGTCATCTTGCCATCGCCGGGCTTGATGCCGTGACCCTGCCACAAGGAGACGCCGGCATTGATGCGGCGCGCCCCGATTGGGTGATTGGCTGCGGTGTCGACGCGCCGCCTGCCGGTTTGCCGGCGGCCCGCTTCATCAAGGGTGAGGATCTGCTGCGGGCAGACGACAGGCTGGCTTTGCTGGCCATGCTTGCCGGTGCGCGGGGTGCTGAATGATGCGATATCCGGATTTCAGATCACTGCCATTGCCAGCACCGCGCGATCTGCCGCTGCCTGATCTGCCGGCGCCGGTGCCAACCGACGAAGGTATCGATATTCCGCCGCTGGCCACGCCCGATCCGGTTGCACAGGCCGCCGCCGTTGCGGGGCTTCCCGGTATTGCGCCCTTCATGCGGGGCCCCTATGCCACGATGTATGCCAGCCGCCCCTGGACGATCCGCCAATATGCCGGGTTTTCGACTGCCGAGGAATCGAACGCCTTCTACAAGAGCAATCTTGCCGCCGGGCAGATGGGGCTGTCTGTGGCATTCGACCTGCCGACCCATCGGGGCTATGATTCAGACAATCCGCTGGTTGCCGATGATGTCGGTATGGCGGGGGTCGCGATTGATTCCATTGCCGATATGGCGCTGTTGTTTCGCGATATTCCGCTGGACCGGATGTCCGTCTCGATGACAATGAACGGTGCGGTGATGCCGGTATTGGCGATGTTCATCGTCGCTGCCGAAGAACAGGGCGTCGCAGCAGAGGCGCTGGCGGGCACCATTCAGAACGATGTTCTGAAGGAATTCATGGTTCGCAATACCTACATCTATCCCCCGTCGCCCTCGATGCGGATCGTGTCGGATATTTTTGGCTATTGCGCAGAAGCCATGCCGAAATTCAACTTCATCTCGGTCTCCGGCTATCACATGCAGGAGGCTGGCGCGTCGAACGATCTGGAACTTGCCTACACGCTCGCCGACGGGCTGGAATATGTCCGGGCCGGGGTCGCCGCCGGACTTGATGTCGATGCGTTTGCGCCGCGGCTGTCCTTTTTCTTTGCCAATGGCATGCATTACTTCATGGAGATTGCCAAGCTTCGTGCCGCGCGGTTGCTATGGGCCGAGTTGATGCAGACGCATTTCGCCCCCAGGGATCCGAAATCGCTGATGCTTCGGACCCATTGCCAGACTTCGGGATGGTCGCTGGCGGCGCAGGATGTTTTCAACAATGTCGCCCGTACCTGTATCGAGGCCAGCGCTGCGGTGGCCGGACACACACAGTCGCTTCACACAAATTCGCTTGATGAGGCGCTTGGACTGCCAACCGACTATTCGGCGCGGATCGCCCGCAATACACAGCTTCATCTTCAGACCGAAGGCAATATGGCGCATGTCATCGACCCGTTTGGCGGCTCGTGGCATCTCGAAAGACTGACCCAGGGGCTGGTGGCCCGCGCCAGAGAACATATCGCCGAGGTGGAATCGCTTGGTGGCATGGCGGCTGCCATCGAGGCCGGAATCCCGAAGATGCGGATCGAGGAGGTCGCCACCGCGTCGCAGGCGGAAATCGATTCCGGTCGTCGGCGGATCATCGGCGTCAACAGCTTTCAGCCGACCCCAACAGCCGGTGATGGTGAAGAGGTGCAGGTGCGCCGTATCGACAACAGCCAGGTGCGCGCGCAGCAGCTCGACCGCCTGTCGGCGGTGCGAGCCGGCCGCGACCAGGCCCGGGTGACGGCGGCGCTTGATGCCCTGTCGGCGGCGGCGCAGGGATCTGACAATCTGATGCCACTTGCCATCGAGGCGGCCCGCAATCGTGCCACGGTCGGTGAGATTTCGGATGCGCTGAGCCGTGTCTGGGGACGCCACAAGGCCGAGATCAAGGGCGTACGGGGTGTCTGGAAAGCCCGTATGGCAGCCGATGCCGATCTGGAGATTCTTCGTGATCGGGTTGCGGCCTTTCGTGCCGCGGCTGGTCGCGCACCGCGCCTGCTGGTCGCCAAGCTTGGCCAGGATGGTCACGACCGTGGCCAGAAGGTGATTGCGTCGGCCTTTGCCGATCTTGGTTTTGAGGTCACCATCGGACCGCTGTTCGCCAGCCCGGACGATGTCTATGAAATGGCGATCGAACATGATGTGGATGCGGTTGGAATCTCCACCCTTGCCGCGGCCCATCTCAGCCAGGTGCCAAGCCTGCGCCGCCGGCTTGATGCGGGCAAGGGGCGCCATATCGAACTTGTTGTTGGCGGCGTCATTCCGCCAGGCGATGTGCCGGCGCTGACAAAGGCCGGTGCTGCGGCGGTGTTTCCGCCCGGCACGAAATCGACCGATGCGGCAAGCCGCCTTCTTGATCTTTTGGCGCGCCGTCGCAATATCGCGGCAAGTGCCTGACATCAGGCACCGACCGCCATCAGGAGTCACCACATGAACCGCGCCGAAGACGCTGCCAACGAGATCGTTGATGAATTCGAATTTCTGGATGACTGGGAAGACCGTTACCAGCTGCTGATCGATCTTGGGCGCCGTGTGCCACCGCTGCCGGCACAATACAAGACGGATGAATATCGGCTTCGTGGCTGTCAGTCGGTGGTGCATTTTGCGGCCGAGACTGCCAATGGCGAAATCACCTTTCATGCCGGATCCGACGCGGCCATTGTTCAGGGGCTGATTGCCCTGCTTCTGCGTGTCTATTCGGGGCGGACACCGGATGAAATCCGCGATACCGAGGCGGTGTTCCTGTCACAGATCGGTCTGGATTCGCATCTGTCACCGACCCGCAAGACCGGTCTTGCCAGCATGCTGACGGCCATCAAGGCGGCAGCTGACTGAGGCCCTGTCATGGTCGATTGCCGTCGTCGCCGGTCGCAGCCAGGTCAGGCAGGTGCGCGTTCCGCCCGCGGGGTGCGGCCATAGCATTCGCGATAGCATTTCGAGAAATGCGACGCTGATACAAACCCACAGGCAAGTGCCACCGACAATATCGACATGGACGTCTGCCGCAACAGGTGGCGGGCCCTGGCCAGCCGCAGATTCAGATAATAGCGGGTTGGCGTCGTATTGAGATATTTGCGGAACAGCCGTTCAAGCTGCCGTGTCGACAGATTGGTCATCCTGGCAATATCCGTCTGCGCCAGCGGCTCCTCCAGATTGTCTTCCATCGTTTTCACCACGGCCAGCAATTTCGGGTGACTGACGCCAAGCCGCGACCGCAGTTCCATCCGCTGTCTGTCGGTGGGTTCGCGGATTCGATCGTGGATGAACTGGTCCGACACTTCGGCAGCAAGCGTCGCGCCATGCGACTGCGCGATCAGGTTCAGCATCATGTCGAGTGATGCTGTGCCGCCAGAGCAGGTAACGCGGGTGCCATCAACTTCGAACAGGTCATTGGTGATGTCCAGCTCGGGAAACTCCTCGGCAAGGCCGTCGATGTTTTCCCAATGGATTGTGCAGCGGCGGTCGTCAAGCAGTCCGGCAGCCGCCATCACATAGGTGCCGGTGCAGATCGCCCCCATGATGGCACCGTTGCGGTCCAGTCGGCGCACCAGATTCAACACATTGCGATCGGTGTTTTCGCGCACATTCAGCCCGGCGCAGACAAAGACCATTCTGCAATCCTGAAGCACGGCGGCATCACCGTCCGTTGTCACCTCGACACCGTTGCTTGCCACGGCCGCGTTGCCGGTCGGACTGGCAATGACCCAGGCATACAGATCACGGTTGCTCTGCCTGTTGGCGGCCCGAAGCGGTTCGATCGCCGAGGCAAAGGCCAGCATTGAAAAGTCGTTGAGAAGAAGGAACCCGATTTTTTGCGGCGACGTGTTACTGTCATGCTGCAGCAGTGACTTGATGGTCTGCACGCTCATCGCAGATGACCCCCGCAAGCAGAGCCAGAGACGCATACAGCCTGTGACCCGATTTTTTCTCTAGATTTTTGTACGACGAAAAAAGTCGGAATTGAAACAAAAAATTTGGGCCTTGGGATGGATTTTGCTAGGACAACCAGCATGACCGATGCTTCATCTGACATCATTACCAGTGCCGGGAACGCCGAAGTAAAGCGGCTTCGATCGCTTCACGAGCGCAAATTCCGTCGCCAGACAGGCTGGTTTCTGGCTGAAGGCATGCGGATCTGTACCGAAGCTGTTGCGCTGGGGTGGCGCATGCACAGGCTTGCCTATCTGGCGGCACGTGCCCATGACGACCAGCTTGGTGCGTTGCTCCTGGCGTTGTCGCGCGACGGCGGGCGGGCGCTGCCGGTTACCGAAACGCTGCTGGCGCGGGTCAGCCGCAAGGACAATCCGCAGATGGTGCTTGGCGCCTTTGAACAACGCTGGCTTGCCGCCGATGAGATTGCGCCGGATGCCAACCGGTGCTGGATCGCGCTTGATCGGGTGCGTGATCCGGGCAATCTGGGCACCATCATGCGCACGGCTGACGCGACCGGGGCAAAGGGTGTGATCCTGATCGGTGATTGCACGGACCCCTATTCGGTCGAGGCGGTTCGTGCCTCGATGGGGGCAGTGTTCAATGTCGCGCTGGCACATATGTCGGAAACGGAATTCCTGACCCTTGCCACCGGCTGGCCGGGACGGGTTGTCGGTACGGCCCTGCCGGCAAGTGTTGATTACCGTGAGGCGGATTACAGCGGCCCGCTGATCCTGCTGATGGGAAATGAGCAGGCCGGCCTGACGGGGTCGCTGATGGCGTCCTGCAGCCAGCTTGTGAGAATGCCGATGCTGGGCCGGTCCGATTCCCTGAACCTTGCGGTTGCCAGTGGGTTGGCGCTTTATGAAGTGCTTCGAAAATCCTGAACGACGAGGCGTTACGCGAGCGATGTCCAGCGGGCGAAATTGGCCTGGCTGACAACACGCGGGTTGGTGCCGGCTTCAATGCTGACCAGTTCGCCCGATGAAACCTGTCCCGGAAAGTCTGTCATCAGATCGGCAAGCGCATAATGCGCCGCCTGTGACGAGGCGCGGATGGCATAGATGGTCAGCAGCAGAAACAAAGGCGTGTCGGAAAGCAATGTGCGGCAGCCCTGCAGAAGCGGCACAAGGTCGGTTTCGATATGCCAGCGCTCACCCTTCGGGCCGCGCCCATATTTGGGCGGATCAAGAAGAATGCCGTCATAGGTGCGCCCCCGCCGGATTTCACGCTCAACAAACCGTCCGGCATCCTCGGTGATAAACCGGACCGGCGCGCCCTCAAGTCCGGCTGCATCGCGATTTTCAAAGGCCTGCGCAATGGCCTTGCGGCTGGCGTCGACATGCGCCACCTCGGCTCCGGCGCGCGCCGCATGAAGGCTGGCAATGCCTGAATAGGCAAACAGGTTCAGGATCCGCGGTGCCCGCCCATGCGTGGCAATAAAGCTGTCAATCAGGCCGGCGCACCAGTTCCAGTGCGGGGCCTGTTCAGGGAAGAAGCCAAGATGTCGAAAGGGGGTTGGTCTGGCGAGGAACGCCAGCCCGTCATAACTGACCTGCCACTGCGCCGGCAGTGTCGGCGACAGCGTCCATCCCCCGGCCTCATCATCGTCATCATTTCGGCCCTGACTGGCCACAAACCGGCCATCGGCTTTCTGCCAGTGTGCTTCGGCGAGACGCGGTGCCCACATTGCCTGCGGCTCTGGCCGGACAAAGGTAAAGCTGCCAAATCGTTCCAGCTTTTGTCCGTTGCCGCTATCAAGAAGGGCATAGTCCTGCCAGTCATCAACGGCCAGAAGCTGGGGGTGCGGGGTTGTCGTGACGGCCATGTCGGGGATCACCTTGTCATTGATTGGCGGACCATGACGCCTGCGCCCGGCAAAATCAACCCCATCGGATCGCAGAGAGGAAAAAGCCGAAACGCGCGAAAAATTGGCCCCTGGAGCGCCGCAAGGCGAAATTCATAAAATATATTTTCAAAATTTCTGGATTATGGTGACTTTTATCTTATATCCGGTGTGGCCGGGTATCTGGCGTGATGGCCGGAATCCCGGAACCAATTTCAGGCACCGGATCCCAAACCCGGATAGAAGAAAGCCCGGATACAGGAAAGGACGTCCCCATGGCCACCATGGACGCAACCGACAGAAAAATTCTTGTTCATCTGCAGGATAATGCGGCGCAACCAGTCGCTGAAATTGCCCGCAAGGTCGGCCTGTCGGTCACACCCTGCTGGAGACGGATCCAGCGGCTCGAAGAAGTCGGCGTAATCCGCAAGCGTGTGGCGCTTCTCGACCCGACAAAGGTCGGTGTCGGCATGTCGGTCTTTGTGGCACTTCGCACCGACCAGCATAATGCCGACTGGCTGGAATCCTTTGCATCAATGATTTCGGAAATGCCGGAAGTGGTCGAATTCTATCGCATGAGTGGCGAGGTGGATTACCTGCTTCGCGTCGTTGTGGCCGACATGGCCGCCTATGATGCGTTTTACCGGACCCTGATCAGTCGCGTTCAGCTGACCGATGTAAGCTCATCCTTTGCCATGGAAGAGATTAAATTCACCACCGCATTGCCCATTGCCACCGATCCAAAACCCTAGCCGCGCGTGGCCAGGATATCGGCAACCGGCTGTTCGGCGCTGACGCCCCGGCAATGGATCTGGTGCCATACCGCATAGAACAGCAACCGCCAAGCCAGCAACCCGTTGCGCCCGTCAGCCGATTCGATGACCGCCCGCGCCCGGTCGGGCCCGATCAGCCCGGCCACACCGTCCTGTGCTGCCACCAGCGGTGCGAGCGCGCGCGATTCCTCTGCAATCCACCCGCCAACAGGCACCGTAAAGCCACGTTTTCTGGCAAAGGGCATGCAGGCTGGAAGTCTTCTTTCAAGCCATGATTTGACAAGATGCTTGCCGCCGCCCGGCCCGATCTTTGCCGCCAGCGGCAGGTGGAACCCGTAGGTGGACAGCCTCCGGTCGATAAAGGGTGTGCGCCCTTCCAGCCCATGGCGCATCAGACAGCGGTCAAGCTTGATCAGCAGGTCATTTGGCAGCCAGTCGTGAATATCGTGGCGTTGCAGCGCGGCAAGGGCAGCCGGCCGGTCGGCAAGCCGGGGCAGGAACCCTGGCATGGTGGCACCGGCAAGCTCATAGCGCCTGGCCAGCCGCCGCGCGACATCCCTGTCGAACAGCCCTGTCCGCAATGCCGGGCCGGCGCGGGTCGGAAATTTCGCACCAAACGGCCGCAACCCGGCCCGATAGCGGCCATAGCCGGCAAAGAATTCGTCACCGCCTTCACCGGACAGCACGACCTTGACGTCCCGGGCCGCCCGCCGCGCCAGATGCAGCGTTGGCAGAATGGCATAATCCGCCACCGCGTCATCACAGGCCAGCGCCGCCTTGCCGAGATCCGCTATAAAATCGGTCTTGCCATAGGGCACATCGACAAATTGCGCGCCCTCGGCGGTGGCAAGAGACGCCGCCAGTTCGGTGCCATCCTCAACACCGCCATCAAAGCGTACAGTATAGGTCAGGATCGGTTCGGCATGCCCATCGCGTGACCGCAAATCGGCAAGTGACGCAAGAATGGCAGAGGAATCAACGCCGCCGGAAAAGAACAGGCCTACCGGTACATCGGCCATCAGATGCGCCTCGACACTGTCATGCAGCTGTGCCTCGAACCCGTCCAGGGTTGCCACAATCGGATCCGGTTTGCCCGCTTCCAGCGGTGTATCGATAATTGTCCCGGCAATCTGTCCATTACGGATGATCAGCATTTCGCCTGGCGCGACGCGCCTGATTGCGGGGAAGCCGGCGATGTCATCCGGGGCGAACTGGCGGTCAATGATGCAGGCGGCGTGAAGCCGGTCCGGATCGGTATCGGCAAGCCCGATCGCACGAAGCGCGGCAATCTCCGAGGCGAAGAACAACCCGTTGGCGGTCTCGCAGACATAGAGCGGCTTGATCCCGAACGGGTCGCGGATCAAAACCCCCTCGGCCGTGCCGGGGTCGTAGAATGCGGCGGCATACATGCCGCGCAGCTGTCGCAATGCGGAGGTGCCTTGGCGTGCCCATAACGCCAGCAGGGTTTCGCAATCCGAGTTGGAGCGGAAGTCGTAACCGCTGCAATGCGCCTGTCGCAGGGCGGCGTGGTTGTAGATCTCGCCATTCGCGATCAGTACCTTGCCACCATCCTCGGCCGGCGCGATGAAGGGCTGCGCACCCTTGGCCAGATCGACAATCGAAAGCCGCGTATGAACAAATCCAACGTGACTGTCGGTGAACCGTCCGCTGCCGTCAGGGCCGCGATGCGCCAGCGCCGCCTCGATCCTGTCGAGGGTGTCTGCCGGCGCCGATCCTCCGGAACGAAGGAAATAGCCGCCAATCCCGCACATCAGCTTGCCACCCTTTCCAGAAACTCGATCCAGTCCCCGGTTACCTGCTGTGGTGACAGGGTGGTGTGCCAGAATTGTCGGCCGCCCTCGGCAAGTCGTGCCGCCAGCGCCGGATCATGTGTCAGCGTGACAAGCGCATCCGCCAGCGCGGCCTCGTCATCAACTGGCACCAGCAGACCATTGACGCCATCCTCGATCAATTCGCGGCCGCCATTTGTCTGTGTCGAGATCACCGGCTTTCCGCAGGCCAGCCCTTCGGCAATGACATTGCCAAACGGTTCGTGCCGTGACGGGCATACCAATATGTCGGCACCGCGGATCACCGATTGCGGGTCGTCCTGCCAGCCAAGGAACGCAACCCGTTCGGCAACGCCGCATTCTGCCGCCAGCGCCGCCAGCGCGCCATGTTCCGGCCCCTCGCCGGCAAGCCACAGCATGCCGTCCGGCATCGCCGCAAAGGCACGAATCAACGTATCGAAGGCCTTGTTTTCGTGCAGTCTGCCAAGCGCGGCGATCACCGGGCCATTGCCGCGTGGCCCGTGATGGACAGGTCCGTCACGCCCGTCGGGAACGAAATTGATCTGGTAATGGACGCGGTCTTTCGGCACGCCCTGCGCCATCAGATAGTCGGCGATATCGCGGGTATTTGCGACAAGCCAGTCACAGTCACGATAATATTTCAGGTTATAGAATCCGCCGAGCCTGGCGACATGCGGGCACGTGCCTGATGGTGTCATGATTGTTGCCCTGTTCATCCAGCTGAGAATGACATCGGGTCTGTTGCGGCGCAGGGCGGCGGCGATCCTGTGGCGGTGAAACCATCCAAGCAGTGGCGAGAACATGCAACCTGTCACATCAAGCCCCGCCGCCCGAAGCCGTGCCATGCGATCGCGATCATCCTTGATCATCAGGCTCTGCGTCATGCCGCTGCCATGAAAGGCGATGGCAAGCCGTTCAAAAAACAATTCTGCGCCGCCATGCCGTGCCCCGGCCATGGTCTGGAAAAGCCGCAAATCGGTGCGCCGGATTGTTGCAGATGGCCGGATTGTTGCAGATGAAGGTGTCACGCGGTGTCCGTCTAAAGCTGAATATAGGTGGCCTTGATCTCGCTGTAGGCTTCCAGCGAATAGGTGCTGTTCTCGCGGCCAAAGCCGGATTGCTTCACCCCGCCAAATGGCAGACCGGGTGGCAGGATGTTGTAGGTGTTGACCCAGACATTGCCGCTTTCCAGTCTGTCGGCAACGCGGTGGGCCCGCGCCAGGTCGCACGTGATCAACCCGGCACCAAGGCCAAAGCTGGTGGCGTTGGCGCGGGCAACCGCCTCGTCCTCATCCTGAAAGGTCAGAACCGACATCACCGGCCCGAAGATTTCTTCCCTGACATGCCGCATGTCATCCCGGCAGCCGCTGAGAATGGTCGGTTCCATAAAATACCCGTTTTCGAATCCCTGCGGGTAGATGCGGTTGCCACCGGTGGCCAGCACGGCGCCTTCCGCGGTGGCACCGCTGACATAGTCGAGAACCTTGTGAAGATGCGGTTCGGAAATCAGGGCACCCATTTGCACATCATCGGCCATTGGATCGCCAACCCGCATGGCGCGCGCGCGTTCGACCAGCGCGGCCTCGAAATCGGCGGCAATGCTGGCCTCGACAAAGACCCTTGTGGCGTTTGAGCAGACCTCGCCGGCGGTGTAGAAATTCGCATCAAGCGCTGTCTGCACGGCAAGATCAAAATCAGCGTCGGCAAAGACAATCAGGGGCGATTTGCCACCAAGTTCCAGTGTCACCTTCTTCAGGGTCTCGGCTGACTGGCCCATGATCAGCCTGCCGGTATCGACACCGCCCGTCAGGGATATCTTGGCAATCCCGGGATGGGCGCAGATGGCGCGTCCGACAGTATGATCACCATGCACGATCTGGAACAGCCCGTCCGGAAGCCCGGCTTCTGCCAGCAGGTCTGCCACCATATGTGCGCTCAGCGGTGTCATTTCGGATGGTTTCAGGATGAAGGCATTGCCGGCGGCGAGCGCCGGCGCCGCCTTCCAGCAGGCAATCTGCACGGGATAGTTCCAGGCACCAATACCGGCGCACACACCAAGCGGCACGCGCTCGCAATAGGCGATGGCGTCGGGATAGCGGCGCATGTCGCCGGTACCTGTCTGGGCCAGCGCGCCGAAAAACTCCATCGCATCGGCGCCACTTGGCACATCGGCTGACACCGCCTCGGCAAGACATTTGCCGACATCCATCACTTCAAGCTGTGCCAGTCTGTCATTGTTCTCGCGAAGAAGCTGTGCGGCCCGTCCCAGAATGCGGCCACGTTCATGGCCGCTGCGGGCGGCCCATTCGGTCTGTGCGGCGGCAGCGATGGTAACCGCGCTGTCCAGAATTGTTTCATCTGCCGGCTCGATCCTGGCGATCACTTCACCTGTGGCAGGATATATCTTGTCGATTGTGGGTGATGTGCCGGCGACGGGCTTGCCGCCGACAAGCGATCTGCAGATCTGCATCTTGCGCTCCTGTTCCTCGTGCCGCCATTTCACCGCGCCACCGGTCCGGGTGCAACCGCTAAAACGCCTGTCATGGACAG
This sequence comes from Alphaproteobacteria bacterium LSUCC0719, assembly GCA_040839025.1. Classification (NCBI taxonomy): domain Bacteria; kingdom Pseudomonadati; phylum Pseudomonadota; class Alphaproteobacteria; species Alphaproteobacteria bacterium LSUCC0719. The sequence continues at coordinate 124,211 of JBFPJN010000006.1, read as the reverse complement.
GTGGTCAGTTTTGCGTTGCGAAGCGGGGTGGCCTGCGGCAGGTTTTAGAGACAACAATCCGGCATGGAGCAAAGCATGGCGATGACATCTGCTGGCATGAATGACGCCGATATCCATGAGGCGCGATGCGATCTGGCGGCGATTTTCCGCTGGACAGCGCGCGAGAACATGCATGAGGGGATTTCGAACCATTTCTCGTACGCTGTCTCGGATGATGGGCAGATGTTCCTGATGAACCCCTATGGCATTCATTTTTCCAAAATCAAGGCAAGCGACATGCTGCTTGTCGATGCCGGCAGGCTTGATGATTCGGTGCGCCCGCATATTGATGCCACCGCCTGGGCCATTCATGGGGCGATGCATCGCAACAACCCGCAGGCACGCTGTATCGTGCATCTTCATTCGCATTACGCGACCGCGCTCAGCGCCGTGAAATCGCCGGTTCTGCCAGCAGTCGATCAGACGACAGCGCGGTTCCACAACCGGGTTGCCATTGACAGCGGGTTTGACGGTATGGGTCTCGGCGACGAGGCGGAACGTCTGTCGACGCTGCTTGGCAACAAGATGATGATGATGATGGGCAATCACGGTTTCATGACGGTTGGGCAGTCGCCAGCCGTGGCCTTTGACCTTGCCTTTCATTACGAGCGCGGGTGTCGCACCTATCTGACGGCGCTGGCATCCGGCCTCGAATTGGCGGTTCTCGGCGATGATGTTGCTGAAAAAACGGCGCAGCAGTGGGAGACCTATGAAGGTGGTCCGCAGAAACACATGCAGGCAATCCGGACAATCCTTGATGAAGAAGAGCCGGATTACCGGCATTGAGAGCGAGATAGAATGAACAAGATCAACCTGACACTTGATGAAATCCATGCGCTTGCGCATGAAGCGATGATGAAGAATGGCTGCGATGAGGCAAATGCCGACGCGCTGGCCGATATCGTCATGCGGGCCGAACGCGACGGGTCGCACTCGCACGGGTTGTTTCGGATTCCGGGGTATGTAAAGGCCCTTCGAAGCGGCAAGGTCGATGGCAAAGCGCGGCCCACGGTCACGCGCAGGACACCTGCGGTCATCCACTGCGAGGGGCATGGCTGTTTCGCGCCGCTGGCCCAGATGACAGCCTTGCCGGTTCTTGCCGAGGCGGCGGCGGAGATCGGTGTGGCCGCATTGTCGCTGACCGGGATTCACCATTTTGCGGCGCTATGGCCGGAAACCGAATATCTGGCTGATCGCGGGCTGGTCGGCATTGCCTGTACAGCCTATATGCCGATGATGGCGCCGGCTGGTGCGTCGGAAAAGCTGTTTGGCACCAACCCGATTTCCTTTGCCTGGCCACGTCCCGGCAAGACGCCGGTCTGCTACGACATGGCTACCGCCTCGATGGCGATGGGCGACCTGCAGATCGCCGCCCGTGATGGGCGCGAAGTGCCGCTTGGCACCGGTCTGGATGCCGATGGCAACGCGACAACGGATCCGGCGGCGATTGCCAAGGGTGTGTTGTTGCCCTTCGGCGGCTACAAGGGATCGGCCATTGCGCTGATGGTTGAATTGCTGGCAGCTGGTCTGACTGGCGAGAGATTCAGCTATGAAGCAAAGGAAGCCGACAATGGTGATGGGGGACCGCCGCGTGGCGGCGAAATGGTGATTGCACTGTCACCGGCGCTGATCGCCGGCGAAGGGTGGGAGTCGCATGTTGACGGTTTCATGGACCGGCTGACCGGCATTGACGGGGTGCGTGTTCCCGGCGCCAGACGACATCGGAACCGACTTGATGCCGGGCCGCGCGCGATCAATGCAACACTTGTCGAGACAATCCGCGAATTGATCTGATCCGCCATTCCCGGACCGGGTCTAGCGCCCTTTCCAGACAGGATCGCGCTTTTCGGCAAAGGCGCGGAACCCTTCCATCCCGTCCTCCGAGTTATACAGCCTGTCGACTGTCGGAAGCTGCATCTTGGTGACCCGGTTCATCGCGTCCTGGAATTTCATCGCCTCGGCCTCGCGCGCGACTTCCTTTATGGCCGCGAAAACAAGTGGTGGCCCCGACGCCAGAAGCCGGGCAAGTTCCCACGCCCGATCATAGAGAGCCGGTCCATCAGCCAGCTTTTCGGTGACAAGGCCCCAGCGGTGCGCTTCCTCGCAATCCATCCAGCGACCGGTCAACAGCAAATCCATGGCGACATGATAGGGAATGCGTTTCGGCAATTTGATCGTTGCCGCATCGGCGAGGGTGCCGGCGCGGATTTCAGGCAACGCAAAACTCGACGCTTCGGTGGCGAGGATCAGATCGCATGACAATGCCAGTTCAAACCCGCCGCCAACGCACATCCCCTCGACCGCCGCGATGACCGGCTTGTTGAGGTCGCGCAACTCCTGCAGTCCGGCAAAGCCGCCAACTCCATAATCGCCAACCACCGAATCACCCGCCGCGGCGGCCTTCAGATCCCATCCGGCGGAGAAAAATTTTTCGCCAGCCGTGCGAACGATGCAGACCCGTAATTCGGGATCATCACGAAATGACTGGAACACCTTGCCCATGCGTTGCGAGGTCACAAGATCGATGGCGTTTGCCTTTGGCCTGTCGAGAGTTACCTCAAAGACATGGCCCTCGGTGCGGGTAATGACATTCTTGTCTGTGGTTTCGCTCATGGTGAAGCCTCCCTATTCGGCGTCAGTCTTCCATATCACCGCATCGACCGCCAGCACGCCGTCACCCTGGCGCGCCAGCATCAGCGGGTTGATCTCGATCTCGTCGAAGTCCGGAGTGCCGGTCATGACCGCGCACAACTCCAGAACAGCCCCGATGGCGGCATCCAGATCGGCCATTTCGCGGCCACGATATCCTGTCAGCAGAGGTGCCAGACGAAGCCGCAACAGGGCAGCGCGGATTTCCTCGCCAGTGACCGGAAGCACAAGCGTCTGCACATCACGAAGAAGATCGGCGGCAACACCGCCCATGCCAAGCGTCAGCGTCATCCCATAGACCGGATCGCGCCGCAGCCCGACAAGCAGCTCGGCCACCGGCGGCGGGGCCATTTCCTCGACAAGAAAGCCGGTGGCCGCCGTCATCTCACGCATGGCTTCGGCCAGATCATCTTCATTCAGGCCAAGCTTCACCAGCCCGGCCTCGCTCTTATGGGCCTGGCCAAGCCCCTTCAGTGCGAAAGGTGGTGTCAGCCCGGCGATGGCGGTGCTGATGTCGGCTGGTCCACCGGCACGCCCACCGGCCGGAACGGCAATGCCGGCCGCGGCAAGAAATGCTTTCGCCGCCGCCTCGTCGATCAGCTGCCGGGTCGTCGGCGCGGGGCGTTTGACATGCGGACGCCAGCCACCGCCACCATCAGGGACAGGAGCAGGCGTTGCTGCCAGCTCGATCGCGCGCAGACCATGGGCAAAGCCGTTCAGCGGCACAATTCCCTGATCCATCATATATGTGGCCCAGCTGTCGGAAATACCCTCGGCAAGGCTGCCAAGACAGGCCACATTGGTGCCGGTCATCGCACCGGCCCGCCGGATTGCCTCCACCGCCGGATGCCATGCCTCGTCGCTGCATCTGTCGCCGCGCGGAAAGTCGATCACCAGAACCGACAGGTCGATCCAGTCGCCCATCATCGCCGCAAAGGCATCCGTCATCTTGTCTTCATCACCCCATATGAAGGTGTGATAATCAAGCGGGTTTGCCAACGCCACCAGCGGTCCCAGAATATCGGCAAGTCGGTCAAGGTTCTGCGGCGGAATGGCGGGCCATTCAAGGTCGTGACCGGCGGCAAGATCGGCCATCAGCCCGGCTTCGCCTCCGGAACAGCACATGGCCGTTACCCGCCGTCCGGGAAGTCTGCCAAAAAGGTGAACAAGCTTCAGCACCTCCAGCATATCTTCCGGCGCATCCGCCTCGATCACCCCGCATCGCGCAAGAAAGGCCGACGAGGCGGCGGCGTCGCCGGCCAGCGCCGCGGTGTGCGAGGTGGCAGCTGTCTGTGAAGCGGCTGTCTTGCCGGCCTTTATCGCAATAATGGATTTGCCCAGTGCGGCGGCTTCATCAGCCATCGCGGCGAAATCCACCGGGTCGATGATTCCCTCGATATAGAGACCTGCTGCCGTGACCCTGTCATCGGCCAGCAGGCTTCGTGCCATGTCGGTCAGGCTTGTCTGGGCCTGATTGCCGACACATGCGACATAGGCAATTGGCAGACCGCGCGCCTGCATGCTGATATTGATCGCGATATTTGATGACTGGCTGATAATGGCGACGCCGCGATCGACTGTCCGTCCCCCATGCTGGTCCGGCCACAGCATGGCACCATCAAGATAGTTCAGGACACCGTAGCAGTTTGGTCCCAGCAACGGCATCTCACCGGCTGCCGAGACGAGCGCCTGCTGCAACGCGTCGTCACCGGTCTCGGCAAATCCCGAGGCAAAGCAGACCGCCCCGCCGCATCCCATACCGGCCAGGCTTCGGGTGACCTCGATGACGGCATTGCGGTTGATCCCCAGAAAGGCGGCGTCCGGCGCGGCGGGAAGATCATCAAGCTGCCGCAAACAGGGAATGCCGGCAATCGTGTCGCGCGTCGGGTGGACTGGCCAGATATCACCGTCAAACCCGGATTTCAGACATTGCGTGATCACATTTTCTGCCCACCAGCCGCCAAGGACGGCAATGGACCGGGGTCTGAACAGGCGTGACAGGTCGCGCATGGCTAGCCCCCAAGCGGACGCAGAAGCTCGCGGCTGATGATATGGCGCTGGATTTCCGACGTGCCGTCCCAGATCCGTTCCACCCGCGCATCGCGCCAGAACCGCGCCAGCGGCAGATCATCCATCAACCCCATGCCGCCATAGACCTGGATTGCCTCATCCGTGACGCGGGCAAGCATCTCCGAGGCATATAGTTTTGCCGAGGCAATCTCGCGGTTTGCTGGCAGCCCCTGATCAAGCCGCCACGCCGCCGACAGGGTCAGCCAGTCGGCAGCATCGATTTCGGTCACCATGTCGGCAAGCTTGAAGCCGACACCCTGGAACTTGCCGATCTGCTTGCCGAACTGTTTACGCTCGACAGCATAGTTCACCGCATAGTCAAAGGCCCGGCGGGCACGTCCGACACACATGGTCGCGACGGTGATACGGGTGGCGTAAAGCCAGGTGTTCATCACCTCGAACCCGCCATCGACGTCGCCAAGCACCTGATCATCGGCAAGCCGGCATTCCTCGAATTTCAGGATCACATTGTGATAACCGGCATGCGAGACCGATTTGTATCCCGCAAGCACCTCGAATCCAGGATGCCCGCGATCGACGAGGAAACAGGTGATCCGCTTTTTTGGCCCGTGCGGCGTGTCATCAACCCCCGTGGCAACGAAGACGATGAAGAAGTCCGCGTGATCGCCGCCGGAGATGAAATGCTTGGTGCCATTCAGCACCCAGTCGCCACCATCGCGGCGGGCGGTTGTGTTCATGCCGCGCACATCCGACCCGGCATCCGGTTCCGTCATCGCCAGCGCGTCCATCTTCTCGCCCCGCACCGCCGGCATCAGATAGCGTTCGATCTGGTCGCCCTCGCACGCCATCAGAATGTTCTGCGGCCGGCCGAAGAAATGCGTCAGTGCCATCGAGCCGCGCCCGAGTTCGCGTTCCAGAAGCGCGAATTCCAGATTGTTCAGGCCGCCGCCTCCGACCGATTCCGGGAAATTGGCGGCGTAGAATCCCATCTCACGGACCTTGTCCCGAATGGCGTTGCCCATCTCGACAGGTACATGGCCAAGCGACTCGACCTCATTCTCCAGGGGATAGATCTCCGTCTCGACAAAGCTTCGCACGGTCGAGACGATCAGCTCCTGCTCTTCGGTCAGTCCGAACTGCATCCTAGTTTCCTCCTCCGACAGCGCGTCCGGCCCCGTCGGGGCGCGGCAGCGCGGCATGCGCGCCGGCCAGCTCGGCAAGCCGTGCCGCGACGCTGTCCTCCGGCAGGCTGGCTGACCGGCTGGTCATGTCGACATGGATCAGCATATGTTCGCCGGTGGCAAGAAGCCGGGATGCGCCATCCGCCTCGACGGCATAGAGGTGATGGAACAGCTGCATCTTCTTGCCTTCGCCAAGCAGCACTTGCGAGGTGGCGAAGATCTCGGTTCCAGCCCGCACCTCGTCGAGATGCCGTATATGCGTCTCGACCGTGAAATAGCTGCCGCCATTGGCAAGGTAGGCGGCATCGACACCAATCCAGCGCATGACCGCATCCGTGGCCATCGAGAAACAGTCGAGATATCGAGCCTCGTTCATATGCCCGTTATAGTCGGTCCAGTCGGACGGTACCTGCCGGCGCATGGTTTCCAGCGGTTCGTCAGTGGCCTGCCGGGTGCGTGCCGGCACCGCGTCATAGAGCGACTTTTCCCAGTTCGCGACAGTCTGGCCGGCGCCCCAGTCATTCGCCTTCAGCGCCTGCAGGATGGCAACAAGGTTGTTGTCGCGGATGCGTTCCAGTTCCCGGATCGAATGCTGCCCCGACTGGGCATCGGACTGGTCGGAAATGGTCTTGACCAGCTCGTCGGTCAGTTCCGGCACATCCATCAGCTTTGTCCAGGGCCATTTCAGGCAGGGGCCGAACTGCGCGATGAAATGCGCCATGCCGGCTTCGCCGCCGGCAACGCGATAGGTTTCGAACAGCCCCATCTGCGCCCAGCGAAGCCCGAAACCATATCGAATGGCGTCGTCGATCTCTTCGGTGGTGGCGATGCCATCCTTGACCAGCCACAGCGCCTCGCGCCACACCGCCTCCAGGAACCGGTCGGCGACAAAGGCTTCGATTTCCTTGCGGATCCGCAACGGATGCATGCCAATCCCGGCAAAAAAACCCGCAGCCCGGTCAATGGTGGCCGGATCGGTTCCGGTGCCGCCGACAAGCTCGACCAGCGGCAGCAGATAGACCGGATTGAAAGGATGTCCGACAAGAAGCCGTTCCGGATGCTGCATCTGCGCCTGCAGATCGCTTGGCAGGATGCCCGATGTTGACGAGCTGATCACCGCATCGGTGGCCGCGGCGGCCTCGATTTCGGCATAGACGGCCTGCTTGATGTCCAGCCGTTCGGGCACCGCCTCGATAATCAGCTCGGCACCCGTCACCGCCTCGGCGATGCTGGCGGCAAACCGGATGTTTCCCCGCGTCGGCAAGGGTGCCATGGTCAGCCGCCCCACCGCATGGTCGGCATTTGCCATCACATCATTGATCTTGCGGGCCGCCTCGGGGTCGGGATCGAAAATGCCGACATCGACGCCGTTCTGGATCAGTCTGGCGACCCATCCGCCGCCAATGACACCGCCACCGATGACCGCGGCACGCGCCGGCTTTGCTGTTGCTACCATCCTGCTCTCCGGGTTCTGTTCAGCCTGCCAGCGGCGCGCGCTTGGTCACGCCAAGCCGTTCGCGGACGGCATCCGGGCCAATGATGCTGGCACCCATGTTCTCGACGACATTCACGGCCCGCTCGACAAGCTGGGCATTGGTGGCAAAGACGCCGCGGGACAGATAGATATTGTCCTCCAGGCCAACCCGCACATTGCCGCCCGCCAGAACCGCCGCCGCCGGATAGGCCATCGCGTTGCGACCAATCGAAAAGGCGGAAAACACCCAGTCTTCGGGAATATTGTTGACCATCGCCATCAGCGTGTTCAGGTCGTCCGGCGCGCCCCAGGGGATGCCCATGCACAGCTGCACCAGTGCCGGGCTGTCGATCAGCCCCTGTTCGGCAAGATGTCTGGCAAACCACAGATGGCCGGTATCGAACGCCTCGATTTCCGGCTTCACACCCAGCGCCTGCATCTGGCCTGCCATTTCGACAAGCATCGCCGTGCTGTTGGTCATGATATAATCGCCATGTCCGAAATTCATCGTGCCACAGTCAAGCGTGCAGATTTCCGGCCGGCAGTCGGCAACATGGGCCAGCCGTTCGGTGGCACCGGCCATGTCCGTTCCCTCGGCATGCGGGGGAAGCGGGGTTTCGACGCCGCCAAGCACCAGATCGCCCCCCATGCCGGCAGTCAGATTCAGCACGACATCCGTGGCGGAATCACGGATCCGCTCGGTAACCTCGCGAAACAGCGCCGGGTCGCGTGACGGCTGGCCGGTTTCCGGGTCGCGGACATGGCAATGCACGACGGCGGCACCCGCCCTGGCGGCATTGATGGCTGATTCCGCAATCTGCGCCGGTGTCACCGGCACCTTGTCGGACTTGCCGGTGGTGTCGCCCGATCCGGTCACGGCACAGGTGATGAAAACCTCGCGGTTCATCGTCAATGGCATGGTCTGGTCCTCCTCTGGTGCGCCGGGTTCTGACGCGGGTCTCTGCCGCTGCGATCACATTTTCGTAAAATCTGGGGCTTTGCAACTTCTTTGCTGTCCGGTCGGCTGTCCGGTCTGTTGGCGGGCTGCCTGGACGACGTGCCGATGGGCTGTGACGCCGCATGGAAATTGTCAGGCTGGCGGTGGAACGGCGTGATGGTGCATTGCACCGGCATGACGGTCATATTCCGACGCCACAGCTTGCGATTTCGCGAAAAGCGGCTACAGTCACGGCTGATGAACCATGGCATAATCTGGGGGATCGACTCATGACCTTGATGCATTATATCGCCGGCGCGGAAGTCGCTGGAACCAGCGGGCGCGAACAGGATGTTTTCAATCCGGCTACCGGTGCCGCCACAACGTCCGTACCGCTGGCAAGCGCCTCCGAGGTCGGCACCGCTGTCGAGGCCGCCAAGGCCGCGCTTCCCGGCTGGGCCGGTACGCCGCCTGCCAAACGCGCGCAGATCATGTTCAATTTCCGCGATCTGATCAGGTCCAATCTTGATGAGCTGGCGACGCAGATTTCCGCCCAGCATGGCAAGACCTTCGACGATGCCAAGGGCGAGGTGGCCCGCGGGATCGAGGTTGTCGAGTTTGCCTGCGGCATTCCGCATGTCCTGAAAGGTGAATATTCGCCGCAGGTTGCCGGCGGGGTCGACAGTTTCTCGATGCGCCAGCCGGTTGGTGTGGTGGCCGGGATCACCCCGTTCAACTTCCCGGCCATGGTGCCGATGTGGATGTTCCCGATGGCGCTTGCCTGCGGCAACACCTTTATCCTGAAACCGTCCGAGCGCGACCCCGGCGCGCCGATGATGCTGGCCCGTCTGCTGGCCGAGGCCGGGCTTCCCGCCGGCGTGTTCAATGTCGTGCATGGCGACAAGGAGGCCGTCGATGCGATTCTCGACCATCCCGATATCGGGGCGATCAGCTTTGTCGGTTCGACGGCGATCGGCCAGTATATCTATTCACGCGGCTGTGCGAACGGCAAACGGGTGCAGGCGCTGTGTGGGGCCAAGAACCATATGATCATCATGCCTGACGCCGATATGGACCAGGCTGTCGACGCGGCGATGGGCGCTGCCTACGGGTCGGCTGGCGAACGCTGTATGGCGATTTCCGCGGTGCTGGCGGTTGGTGACGACACTGCCGACCGCTTTGTCTCGCAGCTGGCACCAAAGGTGCGGGCGCTGAAGATTGGCCAGTATGACGAGCCTGGCGTCGAAATGGGCCCGGTGATCACCGCCGCCTCCAAGGACCGGATCGAAGGCTATATCGACCAGGGTGAAAGGGACGGCGCCGAGGTGGTTGTCGATGGGCGCGGGCTGCGTCTTCAGGGCTATGAGAACGGCTTCTTTGTCGGTGGCACGCTTCTCGACCGGGTGACCCCCGACATGTCGGTCTATCGCGACGAGATTTTCGGACCGGTGCTGTCGGTGCTGCGTCCGCAATCCTATGAAGAGGCGCGCCAGCTTGTCATCGACCATGAATATGGCAATGGCACCGCCATCTTTACCCGCGATGGCGACACCGCGCGAGATTTCACGACCAATGTCAATGTCGGCATGGTCGGGGTGAATGTGCCGATTCCGGTGCCGGTGGCCTATCACAGCTTCGGCGGCTGGAAGGCCTCGATGTTCGGCGATCATTCGATCCACGGGATGGAAGGCTTGCGCTTCTACACCAAGCTGAAGACGGTGACGGCGCGCTGGCCAAGCGGCATCAAGGAAGGCGCGGTGTTCAATTTCAGCGCCGGAAGCGACGTCTGATCATCTGACCTTCCTGTTCGGCATCATCGAAAGGGCCGTCCCGCGCCAGCCGCCGGGCGGCCTTTTTTCATGCCCGCACCAAATCCGCCCTCCGCCTTGCGGCGAATTATTGACCGGCCCTAGCCTGACCGCCTGACATGACAGACAGAAAGACATGACAGACAGAAAGGACGGACAATGACCGACAGACAGAGGCTGGCAAACCCGGTCGGCTGGTTCGAGATCTATGTCGCCGAGATGGACCGTGCGAAGGATTTCTATGAAGATGTCGTCGGGGCCGGCTTCAGCGCCGCGCCGGTGGCAGGTGAAGGGCCGGATGCCGGCATGGAGATGGTTTTTTTTGATACCGATCAGAATGCCGGTGAGGATGCCCCCGGCGCGCCCGGCGCGCTCGTCCGGCACCCGATGCGCCCGCCGGAGCTTCACGGCACGCTTGTCTATTTCAGCGTCGATGACTGCGCCACCGCGGCGGCGCGCGCCACCGCCCGCGGCAGCAAGGTCTATGTCGAAAAACAGTCGATCGGCGAGATGGGGTTCATCGCCATCGTCGGCGACAGCGAGGGCAACAGCATCGGCCTCCACAGCTGGGTGTGAGGCGGGGTTCCTACATCAGCACCTTGCCGGGGTTCAGCAGATTATGCGGGTCGAGCGCCGCCTTGATCGCCTTCATCATCTCATAGGCCACCGGGTCCTTCAGCATTTTCATGTCCTGCTGCTTGTCGGTGCCGATCCCGTGTTCGGCGCTGATCGACCCGCGCCATTTGATCACCGTATCCCGCACCGCATCCTTGATCGCTTTTGCCTCGTCCGGGTGTTCCGACGGGTCGCGGTCATAGGGGCGGGCATTGATGTGAAGATTGCCGTCGCCCATATGGCCAAAGGCAACGCAGAACGGCCCCGGCGCGATGGCGGCAAAGGCGGCCTCCATATCGGCGATCGCCCCCGGCAGGTCCGACACCTGAAAGCTGATATCGTTCAACACCCAGTTGCCATGTTTCTGCATCGCATCCAGCGTGCCTTCGCGCAGGGCCCAGAAATTCAGCCGCTGCGCCGCGGACCGCGCGATCACCGCATCATGGATCAGTTCGGCCTCTAACGCATCGGCAAGGATGCCTTCAAGCTGGGCCTCCAGCGCCACCGTGCCATCGGCGCCGATCTCGGCGTCTTCCTTCGTTGCCGCGCCGATCTCCATCAGCACCGCCAGATCCGGTGCCTCGTCAAACGGGGCGGTGACATGGTCGAGATATTTCACCGGCAATTCATACATCAGCCGCCCGATCAGTTCGAACGCCTCGATCCGGCCGCCGGTGCGGGCCTGGGTCATGTTCATCAGTTCCAGCGCCGCCTCGACGTCGCGGACCTTGACCATCGCGGTCGCCTGCGCCAGCGGTGGCGGCACCAGCTTCAGGCTGGCCGCGGTGATGATGCCGAGCGTGCCTTCCGAGCCGACCATCAGATTGACCAGATCATAGCCGGTATTGTTCTTCTTCAGCGCCGGCAGCAGGTCCATCACCTCGCCTGACGCCGTCACCACCTCCAGCCCCATGCACAGGGCGCGGGCGCTGCCATGACGGATGACGTTCAACCCCCCGGCATTGGTGCCCAGCGCGCCACCGATCTGTGCCGTTCCCTTGGCCCCGAAGACAAGCGGAAACATCAACCCCTCGGCCTCGACAGCCTGATGCAGGTTCTGGATGATACATCCGGCCTCGGCGACCATATACATGCCCGCCCTGTCGATCTTGCGAACCCTGTTCATCCGCTCCAGCGACAGCAGCACGATCTGGTCCTCGGCACGCGCCACGGTGCCGCCGGCAAGCCCGGAATTGCCGCCGAACGGGATCACCGGCGTGCGGGTTTCGGCGCACAGTTTCATCACCGCCGCGACCTCGGCCGTCTTGCCGGGACGCACGACGATTGCCGGCGCCGATTCCTTGGTGCCAAGCCAGTCACTCTGATAGCGTTTCTCGATGCTGTCGCCGCGCTGCACATGCGCCGCGCCGCAAATACCGGCAAACTGTGTTGCAAGATCGCCGAGCCGCATTTCATTCATGGCGTGTCTCCCCCAAAAAATCCCGTGCTGAACCTACATCTGCCGGTGGGTCTCACAATAGCACAGCCCCCATGTTGGATATAGCTGCGGTGAAAACAGCTGTGGCACATGTCACTGGCAGAGCAGTTCAAGGCGAAGCCGTGCAATCTTGTGAACCTCGGCCAGCGCGGTGGCGAATTCGGTTTCCGGGTCGTTGTCGATCCGCGCCTCGAAGGCCGACAGGATGGCGGCCCGGTCAAGGCCCCGCACCGCGATGATGAAGGGATGGCCGAAGCTGTCCGAATAGCGGTCATTGAGGCTGGAAAATCTGGCGAATTCATCCGGTGTGCAGCTGTCAAGACCGGCCCCCGCCTGTTCGGCGCTGGACTCCGCCGTCAACCCGCCTGCAATGGCCAGCTTGCCGGCCAGTTCGGGATGCGCACAAAGAAGTGCCATCTGGCTGTCATGCCCGGCCGCATCAACGATGGTTTGCATGCGCCGGGCAAAATGCGCCAATTGCCTGTCATCGGGCCCCAGCCCCTGGGACCATATTGTGGCCGCCACCCAGGGTGAATGTTCATAGATGCCGCCGAATGCTGTCATGAAATCGGCTTCATTCAGACTGTCAGGGGGGATTGTGAAAGACGGGTCCGTCATCATGTGCTGTCCGTTGCAGGGGTGAATTCCGGGGCAGATCCGGTCCTGAATGTTGGTCAAATTTGTTTGCGTCTTCAATCTTTAATTGGCACTCTTGGCCTGTTCTGGGCAGATGATGAGCGCGAAAGGGTGACCCGCCATGGGCAGGCTGACAACGCATGTTCTCGACACCGCTGCGGGCCGTCCGGCCGCCGGCCTGCAAATTGATCTCTATGGGGTTGACGGCGAAACGCGCCGGCTTCTTGCCTCGGTGACGACAAATGAGGATGGACGGGTTGACGGCCCGCTTCTCGAGGGGGCGGGCCTTGCTGCCGGACGGTATCAGCTGGTGTTTCATGCCGGTGCCTATCTGCGGGCCAGCGGCACAGCGCTTCCCGAGGTGCCCTTTCTCGATGACATCGTCATTGCCTTCGGGATCGATCGGCCGGACCAGCACTATCATGTGCCGCTGCTGCTGTCGCCCTACGGCTATTCGACCTATCGCGGAAGCTGACGCGGGGCGGGGTTGGCACGACGATGCGTGACAGGATCACATTCGTTCTCAACAACCGGATCGAACAGGTCAGCGGCCTCGCGGGGGACACGACGCTGCTGAACTGGCTTCGCCAGACAAAACGTCTGACAGGCTCGAAGGAGGGGTGCGGCGAGGGCGATTGCGGTGCCTGTACGGTGGTGGTGGCCCGGCGGCAGGGCGATGGCGGAATGCGCTGGCATCCGGTCAATGCCTGTATTCAATTCATGGGCATGCTGGAAGGCGCATCGGTAACAACGATCGAGGGGCTGCAGGGCGGTGATGATGGCGCACTGCATCCCTGCCAGAAGGCAATGGTCGACCATCATGCCTCACAATGCGGGTTCTGCACGCCGGGATTTGTCATGTCGCTGTTTGCCGCCTGGTGCAATGGCGATGGTCTGGCGCCAGCCGACATTGATACGACACTTGCCGGCAATCTGTGCCGGTGTACGGGCTATCGCCCCATTGTCGATGCCGCCGCGGCGCTGGAGGTAAGGGACATTCCGCCGGAATTCGAACGTCAGCGGCGCAAAACAGAGGCCGGTCTGATGGCCGGCATCGCGCATGACGAGACTGTGCGCCTGAGTGACGGTCGGCGCAGCTTTACCGCCCCGACAAGCCTTGACGGTTTCGTGCAGAGTTTTGCCAACGCGCCGGAGGCGACGATTGTGTCGGGGGCGACCGATGTCGGGCTATGGGTAACAAAGCAGAACCGTCATCTGCCGGACATGATCTGGACCGGGCGGGTCAAGGGATTCGACAGGGTTGAGCGAAGCGGCGCGCATTGGCGCATTGGCCCGGCAGTAACGCATGAAGCCGCGATGGCAACGCTTGCCGAAGGACGTCCCGATCTGGCCGAGGTAATGCGGCGTTTCGGGTCGACGCAGGTCCGGGCCAGCGGAACGGTCTGCGGCAATATCGCCAACGGGTCGCCGATTGGCGACCTGCCGCCGATGCTGATCGCGCTTGCTGCTGAAATCGAGCTGGCTGGTCCAGCCTCGAACCGCCGGCTGCCGCTGGAATCCTTCTTCATTGATTATGGTCGTCAGGATCGCCGGGCGGATGAATTCGTGTCGGCTGTGCTGCTGCCGGTAGCGCCGTCCCCGCTTTTCCGGGCCTACAAGATTTCGAAACGGTTCGACCAGGATATTTCCGCTGTTCTGGGCGCGTTCACCCTGACCATAGCCGAAGGGCGGATCACTTCGGCGCGACTTGCCTTTGGCGGGATGGCGGCGACGCCGAAACGCGCCACCGCCGCAGAAACGGTGTTGACCGGCGCGGCGGTCGAACTGCCTGCCTTCGAGGCCGCCGCCGCTGCCCTGAGCGCGGATTTCACGCCGATTACCGATATGCGCGCCTCTGCCGATTACCGGCTTCAGGTGGCGGCCAATCTGCTGCTGAAATACGGGCTTGATGTCACCGGTGCGGCAGTGCCGCGCCTGACCGGTGCCGGACTGACCGCCGGTGATCTGTATGACGTTGCGCCCACGGAGGTACGGTAATGGCTGGCCGGGGCATCGCCGGTGATATCCGGACACCGCGTGAACATGACAGTGCCCATAAACATGTCTCGGGAACGGCAGTCTATGTTGATGACATCCGTGTTCCCGAAGACACGCTGGTGGTGTTGGTAGGGCAGAGCCCGCACGCCCATGCCAAACTGGTCAATGTCGATCTGTCGGCGGTCGCGGCGGCGGATGGCGTGGTGGCGGTTCTGACCCATGCCGACATTCCGGGGCGCAATGACTGCAGCCCGGTCTATGGTGATGATCCCATCCTTGCCGAGGATGTGGTCAGCTATGTCGGCCAGGCGGTATTTGCCATCGTGGCAGACAATATGCGTGCGGCGCGCGACGCGCTGGCGCTGGCGAAAATTGACTATGACCCGCTTCCGGCCGTGCTGACCATTGATGATGCCATGCGGGCCAGATCATGGCTTGGCCCGTCGGTGACAATGGAGTCCGGCACCCCGGACGATGCGCTGGCCAGCGCGCCATTGCGTCTGTCCGGACGTATCGAGATTGGCGGGCAGGAGCATTTCTATCTTGAAGGACAGGCGGCGCTGGCAATACCCGGCGAGGACGGCGACATGGTTCTTCATTGCTCGAGCCAGCACCCCTCGGAAATCCAGCACAAGGTCGCCGACTGTCTTGGTATGCCAAATCATGCTGTGACTGTCGAAACGCGGCGTATGGGCGGTGCTTTCGGGGGCAAGGAAAGCCAGGGCAATCTGCCGGCATTGCTGGCGGCGCTGGCGGCGCGGCATTGTGGCCGGCCGGCGAAGACGGTTTATGACCGGGATGATGATTTCATGCTGACCGGCAAGCGGCATGATTTTCGGATTGATTACGATGTCGGGTTCGACTCCGGGGGGCGGATCCATGCGGTGCTGTTCGAGCAGGCGCTTCGGTGCGGCATGTCATGGGATCTGTCCGAGGCGATCGCGGCGCGCGCAATGTGCCATGCCGACAATGCCTATCACATCCCGCATATGCGGGTTGTCTCGCACCGGTGCCGCACACATACCCAGTCAAACACGGCATTCCGCGGGTTTGGTGGTCCGCAGGGCATGGTCGGGATCGAGCGCGTGATTGATCAGGTGGCGCATCATCTCGGACTTGACCCGCTGACTGTCCGGCAGCGCAATTTCTACCCGCATAAATTCAGTGCCCCTGAAAGCAAGGGGCACACCCCCTATGGCCAGCCTGTCGAGGACTGCATCCTTCAGGACATCGTGCCCCGGCTTGCCGCAGATGCCGACTATGCCGCGCGCCGGGCCGATATTGAGGCGTTCAACCGGTCCGGCGGCATGATCCGGCGTGGCATCGCGCTGACGCCGGTAAAGTTCGGCATTTCCTTCAACACGACCTTTCTGAACCAGGCAGGGGCGCTGGTTCATGTCTATAGCGACGGGTCGGTGCATCTCAATCATGGTGGCACCGAGATGGGCCAGGGGCTGAACACCAAGATTGCCCAGATCGTGGCGCATGAATTCCAGATTGATTTCGGTTTGGTGAAAATCACCGCAACCAATACCGGCAAGGTTCCCAATACCTCGGCGACGGCGGCATCTTCGGGAACAGACATGAACGGCATGGCGGCCCAGACGGCGGCCCATACCATCAAATCGCGGATGCGTGACTTTCTTGCCGAACAGCATCAATGCGTGCCGGAATCGGTGACATTTGCCGATGGCCGGGTGAAGGCCGGCACCGCGACAATGTCTTTCGCCGAGGCGGTAATGGCCTGTTACCTGGGGCGGGTGTCGCTGTCGGCAACAGGCTTTTACGCGACACCCAAGATCCATTGGGACAAGACACGAAGCCGTGGGCGCCCGTTTTACTATTATGCCTATGGGGCGGCGGTGACCGAAATTGCCACCGACCTGCTGACCGGCGAGAACCGGATTCTGCGGACCGACATTCTGCATGATGTGGGGCGCTCGCTAAACCCGGCCATTGATATCGGCCAGATCGAAGGCGGCTTTGTCCAGGGCGCAGGCTGGCTGACAACCGAAGAGCTTGTCTGGGATGACAGTGGCCGGCTTCGCACCCACGCGCCCTCGACCTACAAGATCCCGGCCTGTGCTGATCGCCCGCCTGTGTTCAATGTGGCGCTGTTCGAGGATGGCGAGAACATCGAGGACACTATCCACAAATCCAAGGCCGTCGGGGAGCCGCCATTGATGCTGGCAATTTCGGTCCTGATGGCGCTTTCGCATGCGCTGGAGTCCGTATCCGGTGCCTATCCGATGCTTGATGCGCCAGCCACGCCGGAACGTGTCTGTCTGACAGCGCGCCGGCTTGGTGGTCCCGGGGTCACGCTTGGGGATGAGTGATGCGCAACTGGATTGAGGTGGCCCGCGAACGGATCGCGCGCGACGGCGGGGTTGTGCGGGCCAGCCTTGTCGGCGTCCGGGGTTCGGCCCCGCGTGAAGCCGGGGCGATGATGCTGATCACCGGCACCGATATATGGCTGACAATAGGTGGCGGAACCCTGGAGTTCGAGGTGATGGCAAAGGCCCGTGCCATGCTGGCATCGCCGGCCACAGTCTGGCAGCGCCAGATCATCGGCGCGGCGCTTGGCCCCGATATGGGGCAATGCTGCGGGGGGCATGTAAAGGTGCTTCTTGAACGCTTTGGCAAGGATGAGGATGCGGTGCTGGCGGGTCTGGCGACCTGCCGCCGGCTGGCGCATCCGCTTGCCGGGAATGCGCCGCCTGTCGATGCCGGTGACGCCGCAATCGGGCCGGGTTCTATCGGGCCGGGCTCAATCGGGCCGGGTTCTGGGGGCTCTGTGTTCGTGGCGCCGGTCATCCAGCCCGGAAGACCGATATTCCTTTATGGGGCCGGGCATATCGGGCGGGCGCTGGCGCCGCATCTTGTGGCTCTGCAACTGGATCTGCACTGGGTGGATGTTGCAACGACGCGGTTTCCCGGCGACATTCCGGACGGGGCGACAAGGGTGGTGGCGACCGATCCGACAGTGATTGCGGCGCACGCCCCCGGTGACGCCATTCACCTCGTGATCACGCACAGCCATGCGCTTGACGAGGCGCTGTGTCACCGCATCCTGGCCGGCCCCGGCTTTGCGCGGCTCGGGCTGATCGGGTCGGCAACCAAGGCGGCGCGCTTTCGTTCACGTCTCGCCAAGGCGGGACTCGCGCCGGATTGTCTTGACCGGCTTGTCTGTCCGGTAGGTCTGTCGGCAATCACCGGCAAACATCCGGCGCGTGTGGCGCTTTCGATTGCGGCGGGGGTCGCCGTCTGGCAACAGGAATTGGACGAAACCGGTTGAGGCTGGCACACTGGTGCCGGATATCTGGCGAAGGGGAAGCCAATGATTGACTATATGTGGATGTGGTCGGAATTTCTGGTGCGTTGGCTGCATGTTGTGGCCGGCATTGCCTGGATCGGCTCATCCTTTTATTTCATCGCGCTCGATCTCAGCCTGAAGCCGGGCAAACAGCTCCCCGAAGAGGCACATGGTCAGGCCTGGCAGGTTCATGGCGGCGGCTTTTACAACATGGTGAAATATCTGGTCGCGCCGGCCCGCATGCCGGATGAGCTGACCTGGTTCAAATGGGAGGCCTATACCACCTGGCTGTCCGGTTTCGCTCTGCTCACCATCATCTATTATGCCGGGTCCGGCCTGTATATGATCGACCCTGAAATCCTCGATCTGGACCCGTGGCAGGCCATAGCTCTCAGCATCGGCGGCATTGTCGCGAGCTGGGTCGCCTATGATGTGATGTGCCGCAGTCCGCTGGGCCGCGATGACAGGGTTCTGGCCCTTGCCGGTTTTGTCTTCATTGTCGCGCTGGCCTGGCTTTACACCGAAATCTTTTCGGCCCGCGGTGCCTTTGTGCAGATCGGGGTCAGCATCGGCACCATCATGGTGGCGAATGTCGCGATGGTGATCATCCCCGGACAGAAAAAGGTTGTTGCGGCGCTGGTCGCCGGTGACAGCCCTGACCCGGCCTTCGGGCGGCGGGGCAAGCAGCGCTCGCTTCACAACAACTATCTGACCCTGCCAGTGATCTTTGTGATGATCGGTGGCCATTATCCGGCTGTCTTCGCGACCGACTATGCCTGGGTGATTCTGGCGCTGGTGCTGGTGGTCGGCGCGGTCATCCGGCATTTCTTCAACACCAAGCACAAGGGCGATCCGGCACCGTGGTGGACATGGGGTGTTGCCGCGGCGCTGATTGTGGCGGCTGTCCTGCTGTCGCGTGCCGGTGCGCCGAAATATGATGAAAGCGCCTATTTGGAGCAGGGTTATGGCGAAGGGATAGAGCTTCATCTGGCGGCAGTTGACCTTGTAACCGAACGCTGTTCGATGTGCCATGCGGCGGTGCCGCAATGGGATGGCATGGCCTTTCCACCGAAAGGCGTGGTGCTGGAGAGCGAAGCTGACATCATGGCGCAGGTCGATGCCATCTACTGGCAGGTTGCCGCCTCCCACGCGATGCCGCCCGGCAATGTCATCTGGGTCGAGCCGGAAGAGCGTGCGATGCTGGCGAAATGGCGGCAGATGCTTCGCAGCGGATTACCCATCACAGGAGACGCCGGATGACCTATCCACGGGATATGATCGGCTATGGCGCCGCGCCACTGCATCCGCGCTGGCCGGGCAAGGCACGGATCGCCGTGCAGTTCGTGCTGAATTATGAAGAAGGTGCGGAGAACACGATCTTGCATGGCGACGCCGCCTCGGAGATGTTCCTGTCCGAGATCATAGGTGCCGCGCCGTTTGAGGGCGCGCGCCACATGTCGATGGAGTCAATCTATGAATATGGCTCGCGGGCCGGTGTCTGGCGTCTTCTTGACCTGTTTCGTGACCGCGGCGTGCCACTGACACTGTTTGCTGTCGCGATGGCGATGGACCGTCATCCGGCGGTAATTGAACGGGCGCTGGCTGACGGGCACGAGATTGCCTCGCACGGCTATCGCTGGATCAATTACCACGGCATGTCGGCGAGCGAGGAACAGGAACATCTGGAGCGCGCGATCGAAATCCATACCCGCATCTGCGGTGAGCGTCCGCTTGGCTGGTATACCGGTCGTACCTCGGAAAACACCCGCAGCCTTGTCGCCGCCGAGGGAGGATTCCTTTATGACGCTGACGATTATTCCGATGATCTGCCGTTCTGGAGTACGCAGACGGAGACCCCGCATCTGATCGTTCCCTATACGCTCGACACCAACGACATGCGCTTTGCGACGGCGCAGGGATTCCATACGGGTGACCAGTTCGCCGCCTATCTCATCGATGCCTTCGACACGCTCTATAATGAGGGCGAGACGGCACCGAAGATGCTGTCGGTTGGTCTGCATTGCCGGCTTGTCGGCAGGCCGGCGCGGTTCGCCGGGCTGGTGAAATTCCTCGACCATGTTCAGCGCCATGACCATGTGTGGCTGGCGCGTCGGATCGATATCGCGCGGCACTGGCGGGCAACCCATCCCCATGACGGTGCCGGATCATCCGGGGCCGGGTCATGACCGGCCCGCGCAGACTGCCTGTTGAACCGCTGACGGCATCTGCCTTTGCCCCTTTCGGTCAGGTCATCCAGACCGATGGTGCGGAACAGATCATGATCAATGAGGGCACGACAACCCGCTTTCACGATCTTGCCAATATTGATATTGGGGCTGATGGCGGGGCTGATGTCGGGGCTGGCGGCGGGCGGGCGATCCTGTCGATCTTCCGCGGCACCCGCCGGCCCGACCCGATTGCCATCAGGATGATGGAGCGCCACCCGCTGGGATCACAGGCCTTCATGCCGCTGGCGGCGCATGACTGGCTGGTGGTGGTGGCGCCGACAAATGGTGATGACAGCGCGCCGGACTTTGCGCGCCTGCGCTGCTTTTACGCGCCCGGCACCGTTGGCGTCAATTATGACCGCAATGTCTGGCATCACCCGCTTCTGGTGCTGCGGGCGGAGCAGGATTTTCTGATCATCGACCGTGCCGGCCCGGACGGCGAGGACAAATCCGCCAACCTTCAGGAACACTGGCAGGATACCATCGTGGCCGAGATTATGCTGTGAGCGACTATCAGCCCTGAACATCCCGATCTCACGCAAAAGCGATTGAAAATTTACCCTTTATTAACCTGACTGCTGCATAATGTTCATGCTTTGTTCTTTTTTGGGGGCGTGGCAGGTGACCAAAAAAGCAGATCATTGGGGCGGGCACAGCGGCAGGGCGAAGGGCGTGTTGCTGGTGGCCGTTTCGGCGGTATTTTTCAGCACTGCCGGGCTCTTCAGCAAGGGCATCGCAGCGGATGCGTGGAGCATCATTTTCTGGCGTGGCGTCTTTGCCGTGGCGGGCGCTGTTGTCTGGTTGCTTGTTACCGGCCGGATACGGGACGAGGCGTCGCGTTTCGGCGGGCCGTCGCTCGCTCTTGCCGTCATCTATGCGGCGGGAACGGCGGCCTTCATCCCGGCGTTCAAGCTGACGTCGGTTGCCAATGTGGCGCTGATCTGGTCGGCGGCGCCGATTCTCGCCGGGGCGCTTGGCTGGTGGATTTTCGGCCAGCGCATGACGTTCGGATTCATGCTTGCCTGTGCCAGCGTTCTGGCTGGTACCGCGATCATTGTCCGGGGGTCTTTCGGTGGATCGGGTCTGAGTGGTGATCTTCTGGCGCTGTGGATGACGCTGATGATGGTGTTGATCATGATCATCTACCGGCGGTGGCCCGGCACCCCGGTCACACTGCCGACCGTTGCGGCATCGCTTTTGCTGTTGCCGTTCGGCTGGGGGCTTGGTGATCCGGCATCGGCCTCGACCGGGCAGATCGCCATGATGGCACTGTTTGGTCTGACCTTTGTCGTGGCATCGGTCACGCTCGCCGCCGGGTCGACCTGGCTGGCGCCGGGCGAGACAGCGCTTGTCAGCGTTTCGGAGACGCCTTGGGCGATCCTGCTGGCTGGTCTCGTGCTTGCCGAATGGCCATCGCCGCAGACGGTGCTTGGTGGCACGATCATTCTGGTGGCGGTGCTGTGGTACCAGCTGACAGCGCTGCGACGGGGCGCGTAAGGTCGGCGGTCGGGTTGAATGGCCTAGCTTGCAAACCCGCTTCGCTGCATCAGATCGTGTGCCATTGCCGCGTGGCGGGCCAGAAGCCGGTCCATATCCATTGTTGTCAACCGCCCCCCGGCGACCACGAGGCGGCCGTTGATGATGGTATAGGATGCCTTGACCGGTCCGCAGAACAGAAGACTGGCAAGCGGGTCCCAGTCGCTGCCGGCGAAATCGATGCTGCGCCTGTCGAAGGCGGCGAGGTCGGCGGCATAGCCCGGGGCCAGGATGCCGATGTCGTCACGGCCAAGAACGCTCGCGCCGCCGCGTGTCGCCGTCGCCAGTGCCTCGCGCGCCGTCATCGCATCGCCGCCCTGATTGACCCGTTGCAGCAGCATTGTCTGGCGCGCCTCGTTCAGCATGTGTCCGCTGTCATTCGAGGCCGACCCGTCAACGCCAAGCCCGATCTTCATGCCGGAATCGAGCATGGTCCGGATTGGTGCAATGCCGCTGGCAAGCCGCATGTTGGAACAGGGGCAATGTGCAACGCCGGTACCGGTGCGGGCAAACAGGTCGATCTCGGCGGCGTCGAGCTGGACGCAGTGCGCGTGCCACACATCGGCGCCTGTCCAGCCGACAGCCTCGATATAGTCACCGGGGCGCATGCCGAAGGTGGCGACACTGTAGTCGATATCCTCGACATTTTCGGCAAGATGGGTGTGCAGACCGACACCGAGGCTGCGGGCCATGCTGGCGGTCTCGCGCATCAGGTCCATCGAGACCGAGAAGGGCGAGCAGGGCGCCAGCCCCACCCGCTGCATGGCAAATCGTGCCGGGTCGTGAAAGGCTTCGACGACGCGCTGGCAGTCGGCAAGGATGTCGGCCTCGTCCCAGCACAATATGTCGGGTGGCAGGCCGCCACCGGACTCGCCGATGCTCATCGAGCCGCGCGTGCCGTGAAAGCGCATGCCGAGATCACTTGCCGCCGCCATCGAATCATCAAGCCGCGCGCCGTTCGGATAGAGATAGAGATGATCCGACGAGGTTGTGCAACCGCTGAGCGCCAGCTCGGCCAGCCCCAGCGCGGTCGACCAGTAGATATGGTCCGGCCCGATATGCGACCAGATCGGATACAGCGTCTGCAGCCAGCCGAACAGAGGTGCGTTCTGGGCCGCCGGCACGGCGCGGGTCAGGTTCTGGAACAGATGGTGGTGCGTGTTGACCATGCCCGGAATGACGACATGGCCCGTCATGTCGATGACGGTGTCGGCACTTTCGGGAAGCTCGCTGGTCGGCGCAACCAGTTCAATCACGCCATTGCGGGCGAACAGACCGCCATCGCGGATTTCGGCCCCCACATTGTCACCGGGACGCCCGCCTGTGGGCGTTGCGGTGTCGGCCGGATTCATCGTGCAAAGAAGATCGGCATTACGGATCAGCAGGGTGCCTGACGGCATGTCGGTTTGTCTCCGGTCTGTCTGTTCACGCCAGAAGCGAGGCAATGGTGCTGTCGGTTACCAGCTCGCAATAATCGTCGAGCGACAGCTTTCCGTCTTCACGAAACCAAGTATAGGTCCAGTTCAGCGTGCCGAACAGCATCATCGCGCGCGGTCCGTCAAGCGGTGTGGTGCGTCCCGCCTCCTGTGCCGCGGCGGCCAGCGCCACATCGAAGCGGGACATGATCCGGCGTTCCGCGGCGCGAAGTTCGGATTGCTGGTCAGCCGGCAGAACGGGCAATTCAAAGGTCAGAAGCTTGTGCGTATTGCCGGCCTCGCGATATTGCCACAGCAATCCCCGGATCAGGTCGCGAAGATGGATACGGGCGGTCCCGGCCGCGCCGGCGTCAAGCGCCACAACCTTTTCCAGATCGCCGAGATAGGCCTGAAGGATATCGAAGAGCAGCGCTTCCTTGCTGTCGAAATAATGGTAGAGAAGCGCCTTTGACACGCCGCAGGCGGCGGCAAGCTCGGCCATCGATGTGCGGCTGAAACCGTCGCGCGCAAACAGACCGGCGGCGGTGTCGCGGATATGCTCAAGCTTGGTGTCATAGCTGACGGCGCGGCGTCGTGGCATTGCAGGGGTGCCTCTCAGTCGCCGCGACGATCAATGATGCGGACCGCCTTGCCCGCAGATCGATCAACCGCCCCGACCGGGGTGACGTCAATGGTCGCCGAAATGCCGACATTCTGCTTGATGTTGGTGCCAAGCGTGGCCGCCAGCGCGGCCCGGCGGTCCTCGGCCTCGTGCCCCGGAGCGGCCTCGACCCGTACTGTCATGGCGTCGAGCGGTCCATCCTTCCACAGTTCGATCTGGTAATGCGGGCTGATGCCGTCGATCTGCACGATATGTTCCTCGATCTGGCTTGGAAAGACATTGACGCCGCGAAGGATGATCAGATCATCGCTGCGGCCTGTCACCTTGTCCATCCGCCGCATTGTTCGTGCGCCGCCGGCGCGAAGCCTTGTCAGATCGCGCGTGCGGTAGCGGATGATCGGCAGCGCCTCCTTGGTCAGCGAGGTGAAGACAAGCTCGCCTGTCTCGCCATCGGCGCATGGTATGCCATTTTCAGGATCGATGATTTCGGGAAGAAAATGATCCTCCCAGACATACAGCCCGTCCTTTTCCTCGACCGCCTCGTTGGCAACGCCGGGGCCCATCACCTCGGACAGACCATAGATGTCGACTCCATGCATATCGAAGCGCTCCTCGATCTCGGACCGCAGCGCGTTCGTCCATGGCTCGGCGCCAAAGATGCCACTCTTCAGGCTGCAGCTTCGCGGGTCCACGCCCTGGCGCTCGAATTCGTCGGCGATGGCCAGCATGTAGGATGGTGTGACCATGATGATGTCGGGCTTGAAATCAACGATCAGCTGCACCTGTCGCTGGGTCATGCCGCCGCCGACCGGAATCACCGTACAGCCCATCGCCTCGGCGCCGTAATGCGCCCCAAGGCCGCCGGTGAACAGCCCATAGCCATAGGCGACATGAACCCGGTCGCCGGGCCGCCCGCCTGACGCGCGGATGGACCGCGCCACCAGATGCGCCCAATTGTCTATGTCCGCCTGTGTGTAGCCGACCACAGTGGGCTTGCCGGTGGTGCCGCTCGACGCATGGATGCGCGCCACTTTTTCCAGCGGCACGGCCATCATGTCGAAAGGATAGCTTTGCCGCAGATCCTCTTTCGTGGTGAAGGGAAATCTGGCGATGTCCCCAAGATCCTTTACATCATCGGGGTGGACTCCGGCCTCGTCGAACTTGCGACGATAGAGCGGCACATTTTCATAGGCATGAGACAGCGTCCATTTCAGCCGGCCAAGCTGCAGGGCGTGGATCTCGTCCCGCGAGGCTGTCTCAATGGGGTCCAGAATGTCTTTTGAAGGTGTCAGGTCACGCATCGGGGTCTCGTTCGATTGGATGGTCAAAAATCATGCAGGCGGCGGAATGACAGGGTCGCTGAGCGTTCGCGACATTCCACGGAATTCGGCGATCACCAGACCGTCTTCAGTGGTGATGGTGACGTCATAGAGTCCGGTTCGGCCGCTTCGGGTACGTCCGCGCGCGGTGGCGATCAGGCTGTCGCCGGCCTTGCCGGGCTTCAGAAAATTGATCTGGCATTGCTGAGCCACCGTGACAATGTTCTCGGAATTGCACGCATGGGCAAAGGCGGTATCGGCAAGCGCGAAAATGGCCCCGCCATGGGCGATCGAAAATCCGTTCAGGTGCCGCTCTTCAAGCGTCATCCCGATCACCGCAAAGTCGGGTCCGGAATCGACAATCTTCATGCCAAGAAGCTGTGACAGGCCGCATTTCCCGATCATCGCCTCGGCGACCCGGCTGGCAGTATCCGCCGCAGTATCCGCCGCAGTGGCCGCCGCTGGGGCCTCCGTGGAAGGCGTGGTCTGTTCAGCCATTGCCAATCTCCCCTGTCCCTGCGACTGTTGGATGACGCCTGCCCGATGACACCTGCCCGATGACACCTGCTCGATGTCACTTGGTGTCGGCGAGCCGGGCCATCACCTTGACCGGCCATGCCAAAGCCGGCCAGGATCATCCAAAGGTAATGATCCAACGGTAAAGATTGACCGTCCGGTTAGTCAAGTGTGCCGGCAGGCAATCAACCTCTGAACAGCAACAGGAGATCACAGCATGTCGGACAGCGATACAGCCATGCCAAAACCGGCATTTGATGCCATCGCGGCACAGGCGCTTCTCGATGAGGTGACGGCCCCCTGGGTTCATCACCTCGGGCTTCGCGTGATTGCGGTGTCGCCGACGCAATCACGCTTCTATCTGCCCTTCAGTGATGGTCTGACGCGCGATGCCGGGATGATTTGTGGACAGGCCATTGTCGCCGCTGCCGATACGGCGATGATTGCGGCGGTGACGGCGGCCATTGGCGGCTATGACCCGATCACGACGGTGGATATCGCCAGCCGGTTCCTGCGCCCGCTTGGCAATGAAGGTGGTGATGTCACGGTCGATATTCTGAAGGCTGGCCGGCGGCTTGTCGTCGGACGGATCACCATCACCGACCGGGCAAGCGGCAAGCTGGCCGCCGACCTGACAAGCACTTACGCGCGGCTCTAGTTCCGGCCGGCGGTCAGCCGAGCGGCCCGTCGATCAGGTGACAGAGCTGGCTGTTCTGATCGGTCATCGTTTCAATGATGGTAAAATGGTTCTGGCCGGCCAGAAGCTGGCAATGCCCCGGCACACCGAGCCCCTGCCAGACAAGTGGCAACAGGGCGTTCTGGCGGATGAATTCCGGCCGTTCGTCGGCACCGGCAATACAGACAAGATCAACACCCTGTCGCGGTGTCTGCAGAATCGGGCTTTCCTGGATCATTTCTGGATCATCAAGCTGCCAGAGATCATTCTTCGCCAATTTGCGAAGGGGCCGCAGATCGTGCAGACCGCTGATCGAGACCACCCTGTCGAGCCGGTCCAGCGCCGCATCGCCAAGCGGCACATCCTGACACATCATGCGGGCGACAAGATGACCGCCAGCCGAATGTCCGGCCAGGCGAAGCGGCCCGTGACCAACCCCGCCAAGGCTGGTGATGGCGGCGGCAATATCCTGTGTAATACCGGCAATGCGGGCCTGCGGTGCCAGCCTGTAGCCGATCATCGCCACCGCCCAGCCACGCGCCAGCAATCCGGCTGCCATATGCGAGACATCATTCTTCGACAGTGCCACCCAGTAACCGCCATGAATGAAAGCAACGACACCCCTTGCCGAATCGATGCCGCCAACAGGCGCAAACAGGTCATAGGCGGTACGCGCGTCATCGCCATAGGACAGATCGATTTGGCTGTCCGGATGGTGATCGCGAAAGGCGGCGGCATCCACCGGCCAGGCTGCCAGATGCCGGTCGGCATTCGGGATGTAAAGCCTGTTTTCATAGGCGTCGTCACAATTGACGGGTGGCAACAGGGTCAGCGGCAGATCCGAGGCTGCCAGCGGTGATGAAGCGGTCATGGAATAGAGTCCGATCTGTGGTGAAACAGAACAGGCGGCCCGTGGGCCGCCTGTCGAAAGTGGTATGGTCGAAAGTGGTATGGTCGAAAGCGTTATGAAGGTGCCGGCGACCCGATTTACTTCAGCTGCGAGCGGAAATATTCCAGGGCGGCTGCAGCGTCGACGCCACGCTCGTTGATGGCGGCCAGAACCTGGGCTTCAACGCCAGCGGTCTTTTCACGGAAATAGGCCTGTTCGGCAGGGCTGGCATCGGTAACCGTGCCGCCCATCTCGGCGAATTTCTCGTAACCAAGCCTGTCTGCCTCGTCCCACCATTTGCCGACGCGGCGGGCCATGTCGACACCGGTCATGGCATCGATGCACTTTTTATGGGCTGCCGACAGATCATCATAGGTGTCGCTGTTCATGATCAGGCCAAAGGCGGTGGTGTACATGCCCTCCGGGTTGCGGAAGGTGTATTTCGCGACTTCGGCGACCTTGAAGGCATACATGGTTTCCATCGGGAAGAACACACCCTCGGTAACGCCCGATGATACGGCTTCGTAAACCGCCGGTGCAGGCATGTTCACGCCGGCAACCTCAAGTGCGGTGCCGATGTCATTGGCAACACCGCCGCCAACGCGAAGCTTCATGCCGATGACGTCCTTGTACGAGGTGACCTTCTTCACCGAATTCAAATGACCCGGGCCATGAACATAGTTGGTCAGAATCTTGACTCCCTTGGCCTCCTTGGCCGCGGCAAGATACTTCTCATGCGTCATCTGGAAGGCAACGGACATGTCCTCGGCATTGCCGCTGTTGCCCGGAAGCTCGGCGATCTTGGTGGTTTCGAACTTGCCGGGTGTATAGCCATAGACGATCCAGCCGAAATCGGCGACGCCGTCACGAACGGTATCGTACTGTGCCGGCGGTGGAGCCAGCCCGTATTCGATCTTGGCCGTCAGGCTGCCACCGGAACATTTTTCCATCTCCGAAATCATCCAGGGGAAAACATCCTTGTTCATGGTGTGAACAGGGGCTGCCCAGGACGCAATGATCAGCTCCTTTTCAGCGGCCATTGCCTGACTAGACGCCAGCATCGGCAGCGCCATGACAAGGCCAGCAATAATCTTTTTCATGTGATTCCTCCTCAAGGGTAACTCCGGGCCGCACGGCATGTCTTCGTAACACCCCTTCTGTGCCGCCCAAGGTGGTCGAATAGGTAGGCACTAGCCTGTGATGGGTCTTTCCTTGCAGTCAAGAAAAAACCGGCGTGACGGCAATCTTAATCCAGCGTTCCAGCCAGCTTGGCTGATTGCCGTAAGTCGGGTCGTCTGGTACGGTCTGTGCCGAGCGCAGCAATTTCTGGTGAAAGAGACGGACAAATGCAGATGACAGCCGGTGTCACGAAATCGAATGAAGGCATCGAGGACATTACCTGGAACATTCTTGGCCAGACCTATGTCCCGAAACAATGGAGCGAGAATTCCTTTTCCTGGCACGCAACGCTGCCGCCCGGCACTTTCGTGCCGCCGCATATCCATCCCGAACAGGATGAATTCATCTATGTTCTCGAGGGCAAGTTCGACCTGCTTCTCGATGGATCGGAAGCCATCGCCACGCCGGGTGATCTGATCCGGCTGCCAAGGGGCATTCCACACGGGATCTTCAACAAATCGGAAGAAACCAACAAGTGCCTGTTCTGGGTGTCACCCGCCCGCAAGCTCTATGATCTGTTCTGGGGCATCCACAATCTTGGTCCCGGTGCCAATCCGGCCGAGGTTGTCGAGCTTTCCGCCAAGCATGAGGTAGATTTCCTGCCACCTCCCGAGGACGGCTGACATGAAGGTCATCATCGCCGGCGGCGGGATCGGTGGCCTGACCACCGCCCTGATGCTGCGCGCCCGGAACATCGATGTGCAGATCTATGAAGCTGCCGCGCAAATCCGCGAGGCCGGGGTCGGGATCAACATCCTGCCCCATGCCATTCGCGAGCTTGAAGCGCTTGGTCTGCTTGCGGAACTGGACAAGGTCGGCCTGCGGACCCGCAGCCTGACCTATTTCACAAAGTCCGGCCAGGAAGTCTGGTCCGAGCTTCGCGGCATGCATGCCGGTCACGAAGTGCCGCAATTTTCGATCCATCGCGGCAGGCTGCAGAAACTTCTGTTTGATGCGTTTGTCGAACGCGCCGGTCCCGATGCGGTCATTACCGGCAGGCGGCTTGCCGGTTTTGTCCAGAACGAAGCCGGGGTGACCGCCAATTTTGTCGATACGCTGGAAGGTGCCGGCGGGGTTACGGCCAAGGGGGATATCCTTGTCTGTGCCGACGGCATTCATTCATGCGGCAGGAAACTCTTCTATCCCGACGAGGCAAGTCCAAGCTGGAACGGGGTGATGATGTGGCGCGGTGCCGCCGAATGGCCATCATGGCGCGACGGCGAAAGCATGGCCATCGGTGGCGGGCTTGGCGGCAAATTCGTGCTGTATCCGATCGATACGGCAAGGAATGGCAAGCAGTTGATGAACTGGGTTGTCAATATCCGTACCAAGGACCCGGCTGTCACACCGCCGCCTGACAATAGCTGGTCGCGCGGCGTGTCATTGTCGACGGTGCTTCCGCATGCGCTTCGCTTCGTCATTCCGGATTTTGACATCGAAGGGCTGGTGCGGGCCACTGACGGGATTTTCGAATACCCGATGGCCGATCGTGACCCGTTGCCAAGATGGACGTTCGGGCGGGTAACCCTGCTTGGCGATGCGGCGCATCCGATGTACCCGGTTGGCTCCAACGGGGCCAGCCAGGCGATTCTCGATGCGCGGTGCCTGAGTGACAATCTGCAGCAGGCCGAACATCCCCGGGCCGCGCTGTGGTTCTATGAAAAGCAGAGACTGCCGGTCACCGCTGACATTGTGGTCAATAACAGGAAAGGCGGTCCCGAGGGTGTGATCGACGAGGTTGAAAAACGGGCGCCAGCCGGGTTCGACAATATCGACGATGTTCTCAGCTACGATGATCGCAAGGCCATTGTGTCAGGCTATGCGGCAAAGGCGGGCTTTTCCAGGGTAAGCGCAGACCGCGCACGCTAGACAGGTCGGAAATCCAGCTTGGTTGTCGGACGAACAATTGCTATTCGAATTGTGTGAAGGCAAAGTGTTGGGCCTGTCGGGCATGCGTGCTTGAGGAGAAGGATAACGATGAATGATGCCGCAACTGATCACCCGCTGATCGCACGGCTGAACCGGGCCGCCGGAAAGATTGCCGATATCTGTCTGATGTTGGCCTGTCTTGTCCTGCTGTGGCTTGTGGCGCTGACCTGTGTCGATGTCATCGGCCGGTATTTTTTCCGGGCGCCGGTGGTTGGCGCCACTGAACTGGTGCAGATTGCGATGGCCGGCACGATCTTCTTTTCGCTGCCGGCGATGTTCCTTCGTGATGACCAGGTGGTGGTCGATCTCTTCAGCTTTGTCCGCAAGGGCTGGTTCGGTTGGGCGGTCAGCATAATCTTCAGCGTGGTGACCGTCATCGCGGTCTTTATTGTTGCCGATCGGGTGTTCGATTACGCGGTGCGGGCATGGGAAGATGGTGACAAGACGATCTATCTCCACATCCCGCGCTATCTCATTGTCGGTCTGATTACCGCAATGGTTTACCTGTCGGCGGTCTTTGCCGGCTTTCGCGGGCTTCGTATGTTGTTGCGGCCGGGGCGGATCCTGCCGGATGAAACCGGCAGCCGGGTCCCGGGGGAATAGGTCATGATCGTATCTCTTATCGGCTTTGCGGCCCTGTTGTTCCTTGCGTTCCTGCGGATGCCGCTCGGGCTTGCGCTTGGCATTGTTGGCGGTGTCGGGTTCTCGCTTCTGGCCAGCGAACGGGCGGCCATCTCCAACGCCGCGCGGCTGGTCATCGATTCGGGCCAGAAATATGAATTGTCGGTGCTGCCGATGTTCATCCTGATGGGGCTTCTTGTCGAACGCGGTGGCATGGCGCGTGAACTGTATCGCGCGGCCTATGTCTTTCTTGGCCATCGACGTGGCGGCCTTGCGATGTCGACAATTGCGGCCTGTGGCATGTTTTCAGCCATCTGCGGATCGTCTCTGGCGACGGCGGCGACGATGTCGAAAGTCTCGATGCCCGAGATGCGGCGCTATAAATATGACGATTCGCTGGCCACGGCCTCGATTGCGGCCGGTGGCACGCTCGGCATCCTGATCCCGCCAAGCGTGATGCTGGTGATCTACGGCTTTCTGACCGAACAGTCGGTTGGCAAGCTGTTTGTCGCCGGCGTGCTGCCCGGGATTCTCGGGATCCTGTTCTACATTCTGGCTGTGGTGTTTGTGGTGACACGCAATCCGGCGCTTGGGCCGGCTGGTGAACGGTCAAACTGGCGTGACAGATTCATGGCCCTTCGTGATGTCTGGACAACGCTTGGTCTCTTCATCTTCGTGATCGGCGGTATCTATGCCGGCATGTTCACCCCGACCGAGGCATCGGGAATGGGTGCGGCAGGCGCGCTGCTGATTGCCTGGCGGCGGGGCGCGCTGAAGGATGGCGCGCTGATGCAGGTTCTCCGCGAAACCACAATCACCACCGCCAAACTGTTCTTCATTCTGTTCGGCGCGCTGATCTTCTCGAATTTTGTCAACCGGGCCGGGCTTCCGGACGGGTTGATCAATATCGTGACAGCGTTCGACCTGTCGCCGCTTGGGGTGATTTTCATCATCCTGTTGATTTATGTGCTGCTTGGCTGCGTCTTTGAATCGCTGTCGATGATTCTTCTGACCGTGCCGATCTTTGCGCCGGTGGTGGCGAATCTCGGCTTCGATCTGATCTGGTTCGGCATTCTGGTGGTGGTGGTGACCGAGATCAGCCTGATCACCCCGCCGATCGGCTTGAATGTGTTTGTGCTGAAGGGCGTGCTGAAGGATGTGTCGGTCAGCACCATCTTCAAGGGTGTGACGCCGTTCTGGGTTGCTGACATCATCCGCCTGATCCTGCTGGCGGCGGTGCCGACAATTGCGCTGTTCCTGCCCTCGATGATGAGCTAGGCGCGCATCGTCACGTCAGCAGTGCCCGCACCTCGTCGGCGACAATCTTGCCAAGCGCATTGCGTGGCAACGCTGCCACAAACACCACATCCTTGGGGCGTTTGAACCTGGCCAGCCGGCCGTCGAAATGCGCCAGCACCGCCGCACCGGTCACCATGTCGTCATCGCGCACCGCGACGACGACGGGAACCTGGCCCCAATGCGGGTCGTCGCGCCCGACAATGGTGAATTCGGCCAGCCCGTCCATATCGCGAAGCACCCGTTCCAGTTCTGCCGGATAGATGTTCTCGCCGCCTGAAATGATGACATGCTTCAATCTGTCGGCGAACCAGTACAGACCGTCATCATCGATCCGCGCCATGTCACCGGTGTGGAACCACCCGTCGGTGATGCTGGTCCGGCTTGCCGCGTCATTGTTCCAATATCGTGTCAGTATATTGTCGCCGCGAACCCAGATTTCGCCCACCTCGCCAGCTGGCCTGTCGGTACCGTCCGGGCCGACGATCCGGATCTCGCAGGCGCATCCAGCACGCCCGATCGAACCGGCGGTCTGGAACGCGATTTCGGCCGTCTGGTAGATTGCCGTCGGGGCTGTTTCGGTGGCGCCATAGACCTGGACCACCGGGATCTTGCGGTCATGCACGGCCTGGATCATCGGCACCGGCACATCGGTCGACCCGATGGCGATCATGCGAAGGCTGGAAAGATCCGCTGTTGGCCAGTCATCCTGGGCCAGCATTGCCGCCAGCACCGTCGGCACCACTGTAATCTGGGTCACGCCATGCCTTGCAATCATCGCCAGTGTGGCGGCGGGATCAAAGGCCGGCGCGATCACCACATGCGCCCCGCACAGCAGCGCTGGCAGTGGCTGGATGTTCAGCCCGCCGACATGAAACAGCGGCAGGATGTTCAGCACCACATCATCGGCAGTCATTGCATAGGCGTCATGACTCATCACGGCATTGGCGATCATCGCCGGCTGGGCCAGCACGGCGCCTTTTGGCCGGCCCGTCGTTCCCGAAGTGTACACAACCATCAGTTCGGAATTCGGCTCGCCGGCGCCATCCGCCTCGGAACATGAGTGGCCGTTGCGGGCTGTTGCAAGCGCATCGCCGATTTCGATCAGCGGGCAGGTCGAACGGGTCGCCAGCCTGATTGCCATGTCGGCAAATTCCGGCCCGTGGATCAACAGCGATGGTGTGGCATCCTGCATCTGCCATGACAGCTCCGCCTCTGACAGCCGCCAGTTCAGCGGCACCATCATCGCCCCGAGGCGCGAGACGGCAAGCAGGGTCACAAAGCTGTCGGGATGATTGCGGGCATAGATTGCAACGCGGTTGCCGGGGCCGATCCCCTGTGCCGCCAGCCACCCTGCCATCGCGCCGACAGCCCGGTCCAGCGCCGCATAGTCGAGGGTTGCACCCTCGAAGGAGAGGGCCGGTCGGTTCGGGGTTGCGGCGGCATGCGCCGCTACCAGGCTGTCAATCCTGCGGTTCAGCACCCTAGGCCTGATCCTCGTCGGATTCGCCGGCTTCATACAGGACACCCTTGCCAAGCATGTCCGTACACAGCTCGGCCGTCCAGGGAAGCATCAGCGCGCCACAGCGGCTGTCGCGATAGAGCCGTTCCAGAGGCAGCGATTTCAGCATCGCCTGACCACCGCAGGTGCGAATGGCAAGCTGTGCGATTTCATTGGCATTTTCCATCACGCTGTACTGCGCCGCCCAGGCCCGCAGCAGCGAATCCTTGCCCGGATTGGGGCGCGCCTCGCTGATCGACTGGAACCAGAGCGACTTTGTCTGTTCCAGCATGATTTTCATCTGCGCGACGGCAAGCTGTTTGGTCGGATACATGCGGCGTTTCACCGGCGGCGTGCCCGGCATCTCGCCACGAAGGTAGCGGACCGTGAAATCATAGGCCGCCTGCGCGATTCCCATATAGCTTGGGGTCAAGGTCATGAACATGTGTGGCCATTGCCTGGCGGCGTTGAAATAGACGCCGCGCGGCATCAGCTGTTCTTCGAACGGGATAAAGACATCCTTGAAGATCAACGTTCTCGACACGGTCCCGCGCATGCCAAGCGGGTCCCAGTGGCCCTCGACAGACACGCCCGCGGCGTCGCGTGGCACGGCGACATACATTGTGTTGGCGCGTGATGGCCTGCTGTCAGCCGTCTCCAGCTCGGTACACAGCACCCCGTAATAATCGGCATGGCCCGACAATGACGCAAAAATCTTGCGGCCATTGACGATCCAGCCGCCCTCGGTCCGCAGCGCCGTGGTGGCGAACGCCGCCTTGCCGGCCGCCGCATCGCCGCCCTCGGAAAAGGGCTGGGCATAGATTGCGCCTTCATCGAGGATGCGCCTGTAATGGCGGGCCCGCATCCGGGCGTGTTCCTCGCGCTGTGCGGCGCTCATATCGACGCCGTCGGCCAGAACGCCGGTCCACAGGCAGGAACTGACATGCATGTTGAAGGTCAGCGCGGTGGCACCGCAATAGCGGCCGATTTCGGCAGCCGCCAGCATATAGGCACGCAGATCGGCGCCGCGCCCGCCATGCGCTGTGGGAATGCAGATTCCAAGCAGATCATGCGCCTTCAGATCGGCGTAGTTCTCGGTCGGGAACCGCGCCTCGCGGTCGATCTCGCTGGCACGGGGCGCGAATTTCGACTGTGCAAGCTGGCGCGTCTCTGCACATAGCGCGGCTTCAAAATCGGTCAGGTTCCAGCTGTCAGGATTGAAAATCGGCGCGTCAACAAGCTGTTCATCAAGTCGTGATGTGCTGCCATCATGCATGCTGTTTCCGGCTTTCGCCGTCCCCGTCGAAATCAGTATTGCCAGCGTGGTCAAAAATTCTGGTCGAGATCCTGTAAAAAGGCGGTGATCGCCCTGTTGCATTCCCGACCTGCCTCACTATTCACCAGATGGCCGGCATTTTCAATCACCACCAATGCCGCATCTGAAAGCCGGGCGGCCATTGTCTCCATCACCCGTGCGGGGCTGTTGTCGTCCCTGCCGCCGGCGATCAGCAGGCATGGACAGGTGATCAGATGCTGGTCCTCACGCCTGTTGAAGGTGACCAGCGTCGCCAGGACCTGGCGATAGGCGGCCTCGGGAATGGCCGCCATGACGGCGATGGCATCCTGGCGCATGGCCGTATCGGCCCCGGGGCCTAGCACCGCCGGGATCGCCTCGGCGGCAAGCTGATCCATGCCGATTCCCCGATCAAGCGGTGCCAGCCTTGCGGCAAGAAAGGAATCCCGGAAGCTGTCATCGCGTCCGCCAAAGGCCGGAACGGTGGCAATCAGCACCAGTCCGGCGACTCTTTCAGGGTGACGTATCGCCATTTCCTGGGCAATCATGCCACCGATCGACTGGCCGGCGATAACGACGCGGCTGAGGCCAAGCTCGTCGAGCGCGGCGCAAAGCCGGGCGCAGAGTGATGCAAAATCCATCCCGGCAAGCGGCGCTGATTCGCCATAGCCGGGCATATCCCAGGACAGTACCTGTTGCCGTGGCCCGGCCATGCCGTCGATCTGCGCCCGGAAACTTGTTGCATCACCGCCAATGCCGTGGAGACAGACAAGCGTCGGCGCGGTGCCGCCGCGGTCTCCGGCAGCCAGAAAACCTGTCCCGGCGGCCTGCAATCTGCGCCACCCGCGGTGAGTGGTTGTCATACCGGCACGCCGTCGCGGACCACGACCATATCGTCGAGGCTGATGGTGCATCCCATCATTGGCAGGTCGAAATGCCCTTCGGTGAAACGGCCGGCAAATTCATTGGCACCTGTCGAATACAGAAAATTGCCGGCAAGGGCGCGCAGTTCGGTGCCGTTGAGATCGGCCTTGTCATACATTGTCAGCGCTTCATACCGTGCCGCCGGGTTCAACCCCCAGCCGACATGGCTGGTGGCAAAGGCCAGCGGATCGTCAAATCCGTCAAGATAGCGTTTCATCAGCTGGGCATCGGTACCGGTGCCGCTGATCTCGGTGATGAAATCATCTCGTATCACACAGCGCACTTCGCTCTCAAAATAGCGTTTGAAGGTCAGATTGATATCGCCGGGGGCAAAGATGATGGTGCCGTTGCAGGCTGCCTGGCGCGGAAAGCTGACAACAAGACCGCCCGGCCAATGTGCCAATGTCCCCGGCCTGTCGGTCCATCCCCAGACGCCTACGGTCGGGATCTCGGTCATGTCGATGGTCAGGTCGGTGCCGGCAGGCGATGTGACCGTCATCCTGCTGGCGGCGCGGCAGGCTGAAACGGCGTGGCGCACAATATCCTTCATCGCCGGGTCGGGGCGCAGCCGTGACAGGATTTCGGGATGTTCGTTCGAAATGGTCATGATCCGCGCGCCGGCTTTCAGGATGCCGGCAGTTTCCGGCGCATGCATCACCCCCTCGACCGTCAGGTCGACCACAAGATGTGACTGGCACAGGCTCTGGACAGCCGCCGCCTCGCCGGTCAGTGCCGTCGAGGCACCCGTCGACCTGATGATCGGGCCGGATGTTGTCTGTTTGCTGGCAACAGTGATGGTCTGATATGCCAGATTCATACTGTCCAGAGCGCGGCGCGCCAGTGTGACATTCACCTGTCGGCTCTGTGTTTCGGCTATCAGGGTGATGGTTTCATCTGCCGTGGCGCGACACAGGGAAAACAATTCGACAAAGGCGTCGAGCCAATTGTCCTCAATGGGGGCGTCGGGGGCGGAATCGGCCGGCATCACTCAGATGCCCCGGTCCTTGGTGAACGGATTGAAACAGACGATGGTGTTGGTATCCCTGACCCCGTCAATCTTCTGGATGCTTTCGCACACATAAAGGCCGATATCATCATTGTTATCGAGCCTGAACATGGTGAAGAGATCATAATCTCCCGAGGTCGAATAGACGATTGGCGCCTCGGGCAGATCGGCCAGCGTTGCGGCAACATCATATGTGCGCCCGATCTCGCATTTTACCATGACAATCAGATTTCGCTTGTCCATTGCGTGCTGTCCTCCTGACCCTGTGCCCTGCTTTGTCGCACCGCATATTCCGGCATTCTCTACCCCGTCAACATGCCCTGCTTCGCCTTCGAAAGTCCAGCCTCCTCATGCGATGGTGGCAAGCTGCAAAGGCATGGATTCAAAGCCGCGGAACCGCACCCGCGGTGACCGGCGCAGCCCGTCCATCACCTGCAGATCGGGCCACCGGCGAAACAGGCTTGCCAGCGCGATCTGCCCTTCAATTCGCGCGATGCTGTTGCCGGCACAGACATGGACCCCGCCGGCAAAGGCAAGATGCTGGTTGTCCCCACGGTCAAGCCGGAATTCATCGGGCTGATCAAAAATCTCGGGATCGCGGTTGGCGGCCCCCATGCCAAGTGTGATCAGCGTGCCGGCTGCCCAACGCCGGCCACCCATGTCGAAATCTGCTACGGCCCTTCGGTTACCAAGCTGGTTTGGGCTCTCCATCCGCAGGATTTCCTCGATGGCGGCCGGCCACAATTCCGGGGCGTCAGCCAGACGGCTGACAATCTGCGGTCGCTGCGCCAGCAGGAAGATTCCCGAACAGATCAGGTTGGTTGTGGTTTCATGGCCGGCATTCAGAATGAAGATGCAGTTCTGAAGAAGCTCGTGTGGCAGCAGGTTGGCGTCTTCACCTGCCTCGCCGGTTTCGCGGATCAGCCGCGCCATGATGTCACCGGCCTGATCCAGCCCTTCGGCGCGCCGTCGGGCGACAAGTGCTTCCAGATAGGCCAGAAATTCACGCACCGCTGTCTCGCCATCGTCAAATTGCTGTTTCGATATTTCCGGCTCCAACGCGCCGAGTATGGCCAGCGACCAGTCGCGAAGGGGGTCTCGTTCGGCGCGGGGAATGGCCAGAAGATTGCCAATGACCTCGATGGGAATGTTCTGCGCGAAATGCGCCACCGCGTCGATTGGCATTCCGGTCTTCACACGGGCTTCAAGATCGGTGATCAGCCTGTCGACAAGCTGTTGCACCACCACATCCATGCCGGCGATGGCGCGCGGGGCAAGCGCGCCGGCAATGGCCCGCCGGACGCGGGTATGCAGCGGCGCGTCATTGAACACAAGCGAGGTTGTATGATGCTGATAGAGAAGCGAGTCACCAAATTTCGGGTAGAATTCGATCTTCTTGTCCGACGAAAAGGTCTTGCGGTCCTTGTAGACGCGGACAAGGTCGGCATGGCGTGACAAAAACAGGCCGCCCCCCGGCAGTTCATAGACGGGGTTGTGTTCGCGAAGCGCCGCGTAATGCGGATGCGGGTTGTCGATGAAACCGTCGGGAAGTCTTGTCAGGTCAAACATCATGGCACGGCGACACCAGCTCAGCGCCCGGTGAATCGGGGCGCGCGCTTTTCAAGAAAGGCGGACACGCCCTCGCGATAATCAGCGGTCGTGCCGGCACGGGCCTGAAGCTCGGCCTCGCGGTCGAGCTGTTCCTCCAGCGTCGATTCGGTTGCTGCCAGAATGGCCTGTTTTGTCAGGGTCAACCCAATGGTCGGGCCGTTGGCAAGCTGGGTTGCCATATCGGTTGCCTCGGCCATCAGCATTTCGGCATCAACCGCCTTCCAGATCAGTCCCCATTGTGCTGCTGTTTCGCCGGTCAGCGGTTCCGCCAGCATGGCAAGGCCGCGTGCGCGCGCCGGACCGACAAGCTGGGTCAGGGTCCAGCTGCCACCGGCATCCGGAATCAGGCCGATACGGGCAAAGGCCTGCAGAAATTTTGCCTCTTTGGCCGCCACCACGATATCGCATGCCAGCGCAATATTGGCCCCGGCCCCGGCCGCCGCGCCATTGACGGCTGCGATGGTCGGTTTTGGCATGTCGCGGATCAGCCTGATATTCGGGTTGAAGAAGTTGCGCAGCGTTTCACCAAGATCAGGCACCTCGCCCTTTGCCGGATCGCGATCACCGAGATCCTGACCGGCGCAGAAGCCGCGACCGGCCCCGGTCAGCAGAACCGCACGACAGCTGTCATCATCCCGTGCTGCTTCAAGCGCTGCGCGAAAGGCAAGATGCATGTCCTCGTTGAAGGCGTTGAGCTTGTCCGGCCGGTTGAGCGTGATCGTTCTCAAAGGCCCATCTGCCGTCACCAGAATGGTATCACTCATAAGCTGTCTCCGCCTCGCTGTGGTGGGGTGATCAACCGCAGGGTTCCAGACTGCAGAGCCTAGGCAAGCCGGCCCATGACTGGCCAGCAAAAAATGTCCGCAGTTGTTCGCGGAGCTAACACGCACCCTGCTACCCACACTGGCACGCGCCCCGGCGCATGTCCCGGCACTCCCATAGATATAGTTACGGCTTTACATAGACTGACCGGTCGGTCAATAATAGTGACAGGATATGTGGAACCATAGGCGTCGTTCGGATACAGCACGTCGCCGCCACGTCTTTGCGTTAGGGACGTCTTTGCTTCAGGGGCATCTTTGCTTCAGGGGCAGGGGCGCGGAACAGAGAGCCAGCAAAGCCATGAGCCTGATGCAGGTCCAGTCATTTGTCGCCGGCAGGTGGGTAGCGCCAGAATCGGATCTGGCAACGCTTCACAACGCCTGTACGGGCGCTGTGATTGGCCATGCTGGCACCGCGGCGCCCGATGTCATGGCGATGTATCACCATGCGCTGGCAACAGGTGGGCCGGCTCTCCGCGCGATGAGCTTTCATGACAGGGCGCGCATGCTCAAGGCACTGGCGCAATATCTGACAGCCCGCAAGGACGAGCTGTATGAGTTGTCCTATCTGACAGGCGCGACCAAATCCGACAGCTGGATCGATATTGACGGCGGCATCGGCACGATGTTCGTCTTTGCCTCGAAAGGGCGGCGCGAAATGCCGGATTCGCGTGTCTATCTCGATGGCGATGTCGAAATGCTGTCACGGGCCGGCAGTTTTGTCGGCCAGCATGTCTACACGTCGATGCAGGGCGTGGCTGTTCATATCAACGCATTCAACTTTCCGGTCTGGGGCATGCTGGAAAAGCTGGCCCCGACATTGCTTGCCGGCATGCCGGCAATAGTCAAACCGGCCACCGTGACAGGCTATGTTGCCGAGGCGGCCTTTCGGATGATTCTGGAATCCGGCTGTCTTCCCGAAGGGGCGGTGCAATTCGTTTCCGGCAGGCTCGGCCCGCTTCTTGACAGGCTTGGCCCCCAGGATGCGGTCAGCTTTACCGGCTCGGCCGATACCGCGCTGGCGCTTCGCGGAACCGGAAACCTGCTTCGCAACTCGGTCCGGTTCGCGGCCGAACAGGACAGTCTGAATGCCACCGTTCTCGGTCCCGACGTGGCGTGCGGTGATCCGGAATTCGACCTGTTCGTCACCGAGGTGGTGACCGAAATCACCGCCAAGGCCGGCCAGAAATGTACCGCTGTCAGGCGGATTCTGGTGCCGGAGCCGCTTCGTGGTCCGATTGCCGAGGCGCTGTCTGCACGGCTTGGCGAGGTCACGCTTGGCGATCCGCGGCTGCCGGATGTCGGCATGGGCGCGCTTGCCGGGGCCGGTCAGAAACAGGATGTGCTTGGCACATGCGCGCTGTTTGCCGACGAGGCGCGCTGCATCATCGGCGGTGCGCCGCCGCAGCTTGCCGGCGAGGGGCTGGATGGCGGTGCCTGGATGGCGCCGACGATCTTTGACTGTGACGATCCGGATGCCGCGACCCACCTTCATGAAAGAGAGGCCTTCGGGCCGGTGGCCTGTCTGATGCCTTACCGCGACCCCGGCCATGCAGCGGCACTTGCCAATCGGGGTGGCGGGGCGCTTGTGACGTCGGTGATCACGCGGGACGAGACAGTGGCGCATCGGTTTGTTGCCGCCAGTGCCAGTCATCACGGCAGACTCTATTTCAACAATCGCGATTCGATGGCCGAGGCCACGGGCCATGGATCACCATTGCCGCACATGGTGCATGGTGGTCCCGGCCGCGCCGGTGGCAGCGAGGAACTTGGCGGCATCCGTGCGGTCAAACATTATATGCAGCGCACCGCCTTGCAGGGGCCGCCGGCTCTGCTGTCGGCCGCCGGTGAAACCTGGCTTGCCGGCAGCCCGACGCATCAGGGACCGGCGCATCCATTCCGCCGCAGGTTTGACGATCTGGAGCTTGGCGAGACGCTGGTCACACCGCCACGCCGGATCACCGCCGAGGATATAACGACGTTTGCCGATTTCACGGGCGACCAGTTCTATGCCCATACCGATGCCGCCGCCGCCGCAGACAACCCGTTCTTCCCCGGCATTGTCGCGCATGGCTATCTTCTTCTCAGCTTTGCCGCCGGTATGTTTGTCGACCCGGCGCCGGGACCGGTCCTGGCCAATACAGGGCTGAACGGGCTGAGCTTTGAAAAACCGGTGACCCCGGGGACCGACATCACCGTCCATCTGACGGTAAAGCGCAAGACCAGGCGCACCGATGAATATGGCGAGGTGCGCTGGCATGTTGAACTTCGCGATCACGAGGGCGACCTCGTGGCGCGTTACGAGCTGCTGACCATGGTGGCCATCTAGATCGGAAAGGACCAACGGCTATGTATTCGCAGGGACTGATCGGCGCCGACGGGCGCACTGTCGAGGATGAAGCGTTTCTCGCCCGCTTTCAGGCGCGGATCGACGATGAACAGAAGATCGAGCCGAATGACGAGATGCCGGAAGGCTATCGGCGCACCCTTGTCAGGCAGATCGGCCAGCACGCCCATTCCGAGATCGTCGGCATGCTGCCCGAAGGCAACTGGATCACCCGCGCCCCGTCGCTTCGCCGCAAGGCCTCGCTTCTTGCCAAGGTGCAGGATGAAGGCGGGCATGGCCTGTATCTCTATTCCGCTGCCGAGACGCTTGGTGTCAGCCGTGAACAGATGACCGAAGAGCTTCTTGACGGAACGGCGAAATATTCCTCGATCTTCAATTACCCGACCCTGAGCTGGGCCGATATCGGTACCATTGGCTGGCTTGTGGATGGCGCGGCGATCATGAACCAGATACCGCTCTGCCGTTGTTCCTACGGCCCCTATGCACGGGCGATGATCCGCATCTGCAAGGAGGAAAGTTTTCATCAGCGCCAGGGCTATGAGATCGTCATGACGCTGGCCCAGGGATCGCCTGAACAAAAGGCCATGGCGCAGGAATCGCTGAACCGGTTCTGGCAGCCGGTGCTGATGATGTTCGGCCCGCCTGACAGCGAATCCCGGAATACCGACCAGTCTGTAAAATGGAAGATCAAGCGGTTCACCAATGACGAGCTTCGCCAGAAATTCGTCGATGCCACGGTGCCGCAGGCCGAATATCTGGGGCTGACCATCCCCGATCCGGATCTGGCCTGGAACGAAGAGCGGCAAAGCTATGATTTCGGTCCCATCGACTGGGACGAATTCTGGCGTGTCGTCAAGGGCAATGGGCCGATGAACCGGGAACGGGTGGCGGCCCGCCGCAAGGCCTGGGATGACGGCGCATGGGTGCGCGAGGCGGCGCTGGCGCATGCTGCCAAACGGCAGGCGCAGGCGGCGGAATGACATCCGGTGGAGAGAGATCATGAATGACGATCGACAGAATCCAGCAGCTTCGGAGCTGATGCCGCTATGGGAGGTGTTCATTCGCCCCCGGACCGGCCTTGCCCATACCCATGTCGGCTCGGTACATGCCAGCGACGAGGTGATGGCGCTGCAGGCGGCACGCGATGTCTATACGCGCCGTGGCGAGGGTGTCTCGATCTGGGTTGTGCCGTCTGCCAGCATCACAGCTTCCGATCCCGACCAGCGGGACGAGAATTTTGATCCGTCGGCCTCGAAGATCTACCGGCATCCGTCCTTCTATGACATTCCCGATGATGTGGGTCACATGTAATGGCCGACCGTGACGATCTTCTGGCGCTTCTTCTGCGCATTGGCGATGACCATCTGATTCTGGGTCACAGGCTCAGCGAATGGTGTGGCCATGCGCCGATGCTGGAAGAGGATCTGGCGCTGCCGAACATGGCACTTGATCTGATCGGCACGGCGCGGATGTGTTATGGCTATGCTGCCGAAATCGAGGGCGATGGCCGCAGCGAGGATGATTATGCCTTCCTTCGTGATGGCACCGCGTTCCGCCATATGCTGATGGTTGAGCGACCAAATGGCGATTTCGCCTTCACCATTCTTCGCCAGTTCCTGTTTGCCGCCTACATGCACCCCGTCTGGGACGGCCTGACAGCCGCTGCCGATCAACGTCTTGCTGAACATGCCGGCAAGGCGGTCAAGGAAATGGCCTATCATGTCAGGCATGGCGGTGAATGGGTGGTGCGGCTTGGCGACGGCACCGAGGAAAGCGCTGACCGGATGCTGGCGGCGCTGGCTGATCTTGGTCCCTATCTGGGCGAGATGTTCGAGCGTGACGAGACGTCGGACAGGCTTGTCGCGGCCGGGCTGCTGCCTGATCCGGCTGTGGTCAGGGCGGCCTTTGACAGCACGGTTGCGCGGACATTTGCGATGGCGCAGCTGCCGCCACTTGATGTCACCGCCGGAATTTCCGGTGGCCGCAGGGGCCGTCACGGCGAGGTGCTTGGTCACCTTCTTGCCGAGATGCAGTTCATGCAGAGAGCCTATCCGGGGCTGACATGGTAGGGACCGACGACGTCATTCATGACCCGTCACTGGCGGTGGTGCGCGGCATCGCCGAATCTGTGCCTGATCCGGAACTGGTGGTGGTGACGGTTGGCGATCTTGGCATCATCCGCGACCTGCGCCGCGATGGTGGTGTGGTCGAGATTGACGTCACCCCCACCTATTCGGCCTGCCCGGCGACACTCGCCATCGAGCTTGCCATTGAAACAGCCGTTGCCAAGGCAGGATATGATGCGCGGATCAGACGTGTGCTGGCACCGGCCTGGACAACCGACTGGATTACCCCGGCTGGCCGGGAAAAGCTGAAGCAGGCCGGCATTGCACCGCCGCCGCGCCGCGCCGAAAACAGGCAGGATGCCAGTGAATATTTCGCCCGCCCGCAGGTTGCCTGCCCCCGCTGTGAGAGCCTTGATACAGCAGAGCTGTCCGCATTTGGTGCCACCGCCTGCAAGGCGCATTATCGCTGCCTGTCCTGTCGCGAGCCTTTTGATTATTTCAAGTGCCTCTGAAATGAGCCGGATCCCCCACAGATGAGTCCCAAGTTCCACCAGCTGACAATCAACCACATTGAGCGTTTCGGTGATTTTGCCGTGGCGCTCGGCTTTGCCGTTCCGGATGATCTTGTCGAGGCCTATCGCTTTGTCCCCGGACAGTATCTGACACTTCGCGCCGTCATTGATGGCGATGAGG
Organism: Alphaproteobacteria bacterium LSUCC0719; assembly: GCA_040839025.1. NCBI lineage: Bacteria > Pseudomonadati > Pseudomonadota > Alphaproteobacteria > Alphaproteobacteria bacterium LSUCC0719. The sequence continues at coordinate 79,603 of JBFPJN010000006.1, read as the reverse complement.
TACGGCGTCCCTATTCCATCTGCACAACACCGCATGGCGGCCGGCTCGGGGTGGGGATCAAACATGTCGAGGGTGGCAGGTTTTCCGGCCACGCGCTGACCGGTCTTTCGGTTGGCGACAGGATCGATGTGATGACGCCCCAGGGTCGGTTCATCTATGCCGACCAGGATGATGGCGCGGCTGGCGATGTCCTGCTTCTCGCCGCCGGGTCCGGGATTACGCCGATCCTGTCAATCGCCGAAACGGCGCTGGCAACAGGTCATCCGGACACCCGCGTCACGCTTGTCTATGGCAATCGGACCACCGCTTCGATCATGTTCCGCGATCGCGTTGAAGATCTCAAGGACCGCTATCTCGAGCGCTGCCGCGTGCTTCACGTACTGTCGCGTGAACCCCGTGATACGGATCTGCTGAACGGGCGTGTCGATGCCGGCAAGATAGCGGCGCTTGTCGATGCCGGGTTGATCACGCCATCACATCTTTCGGCGGCCTATCTGTGTGGGCCCGACAGCATGATGACAGGCTGCCGCGATGCGCTGGCCGCTGCTGGCATGGATGGCGGTTTGATCGCCACCGAGCATTTTACCCCGGCTTCGCCACCCGCCGGGGCGCCCGCCAGCAGCCCGTCGTCAGGACAACCGGTTGATGATTCGCCGGCAGGTGACTGTATGGTTGAATTGCGGGCTGATGGCATCACCCGCAGCTTTGCCATGGATCCGGCCCGTCAGACCATTCTTGCCGCCGGTCAGGCCGCCGGGGTGGAACTTCCCTATTCCTGCGAGGCCGGCATGTGCTGTACCTGCCGCTGCCGACTTGTCAGTGGCGAGGTGGATATGGACGCGAATTACTCGCTTGAGCCATGGGAGATGGAGGCGGGCTTCATCCTGTCCTGTCAGGCGCGCCCGAAGACAGACAGTGTGAAGGTGGATTTCGACGCGGTCTGACGCCGGTCATCAGACAGCGTTTGCGCGATGCAGCCGTTGCGAGACGGCCAACCCGATCAGGATTGTCACCAGTGCCGCGACGAAATGGCCGGGAAGCGCCTCGCCAAGTATGCCGACACCAATCAGCACCGCCCACACTGGCACCTGATAATTGACCAGCGACAGGAAGGGCGGACCGGCACGTCTGATGATGATGGTCAGCAGAATCGTCGCAAGGCCGGTCGGCAGCAACGCCAGAAACACCATGCCAAGCCAGCTGCTGGTGCTGACCGCTGCTGGAAGGCCATGCACGATATAGGCAAGCGGCAGAATGCCGATGCTGGCGCATAACAGGCCGGCGGCCGCGAAGGTCAGCGTGCCGACAGGCGGGCACAGTCTGGTGATGATCGACCCGCAGGCATAGCAGCAGCTTGCCCCGACACAGGCAAGCTGGGCCATCAGCATCATGCCGTCACTGCTGTCTGCGCCCTGGCTGGTGGATGCGAACAGCCGGTCGCCCCCGACAAGCAGAACCACCCCGCCGAACCCGGTCAGAAAGCCGATCACCCGCGCCGGGCTGAGCCGCTCTCCGGGAACAAGAAAGTGACTCAAGGGAAGAACAAAGAGCGGCACCACCGCCATGGTGATTCCGGCAAAGCTGGAGGTAACGATCTGCTGTCCCCAGGACAGCATGCTGAAGGGGATCGCGTTGGTGAACAGACCCATGCCAAGACAGTGCAGCCAGATGCGACGCTGGGTGGCGGTCTGAAATCCGGGAAGCCGGTCACCTGTCAGATAGGCCACCCCGACAAGAAGTGCGGCGGCAAGCGAAATACGACCCGCCGCGACCCAAAGCGGCGGCAGACTTTCAAGGGCCACTTCTACGCCAAGGAATGCGGCGCCCCAGATCAGGCCGAGCATCGCCAGCAAACCCCAGTCGAGCAGGGCTGGTCCGGATCGTGGTGTCGGCATCAGGTGACCTTCCGGCGGGCGTGGAATACGGGCTGGTCCCAGCGCCGTTCGGCAAGAATGCCGGCCAGCCTGTCAACGGCATTCCAGACATCGACAAACCGCGTATAGAGCGGCGCAAACCCGAACCGCATAATGTCCGGGGCGCGGAAGTCGCCAATCACCCCTTCGGCGATAAGCGCGCTGATGATGGCATGGCTTGCCTCCGGGTGGGTGAATGATACCTGTGCCCCGCGCCGTGCCGCCTGCCGCGGCGAGATCAGCTGCAGATCGTGACCGGCGCATCGCGCCTCCACAAGGTCGATGAAATAGCCGGTCAGCTGCTGGGCCTTGGCATGGACGTCCTGCATCTCGATCCCGTCCCACAATTCCAGCGCCGCCTCCAGCGCCACCATGCTGATGATGGGGGGCGTGCCGCACAGATATTGCGTGATGTCACTTGCCGGCTGGTAACGGGAATCAAAGGCAAATGGATCGCGATGCCCGAACCAGCCGGTCAGCGGCTGTCCGGCACCGCCAAGATGATCGGGCGCGACATAGACAAAGGCCGGCGCGCCGGGGCCGCCATTCAGGAACTTGTAGCCGCAGCCAACTGCGAAATCGACGTCGCAGCCGGCAAGGTCGAGCGGCATCACCCCGGCGGAATGGGCCAGATCCCAGACCACCAGCGCCCCGGCCGAATGCGCGGCGCGCGTCAGCGCGGCCATGTCGTGAACACTGCCGTCCCGGTAATTCACATGCGTCAGCATCAATACCGCCACATCATCATCCAGAAGATCGGCGATGCTCTGTGGATGATCGGCATGGATCAGCCGGTGATGACCGCCGGTCTGCCCGATCACCCCTTCGGCGATATAGTTGTCGGTCGGGAAATTGCGGGTCTCGGTGATGATGTTGCGCCGCTGCGGGCGCAGCGCCAGCGCCGCTGACAGAACCTTGAACAGATTGACTGTTGTGCTGTCGGCAACAATGACATTGTCCGGGTCGGCACCGACAAGGGGGGCGATCGCGGCCCCGACGCGGCGCGGCGCGTCAATCCAGCCGGCGTCATTCCAGCTTCGGATCAGCCCGGTGCCCCAGTCATCGGTCACCGTTCTGGCGATCCTGTCCGGCACCGCGCGTGGCAACGCCCCCAGCGAATTGCCGTCAAGATAGATCACATCGTCCGGCACCATGAACCTGTCCCGAAGGCCGGCAAGCCGGTCCGCATTGTCGCGTGCGCGGGCATGCTCTATGCCAAGATCGGATCTTGTTTCAGGGCTGGGATCAGCAGGGGTGTTGACAGGCATGTCCGGATCATCGTGCCATGTGATGTTACTGGACAACAGGTAGCACGCGTCCCATATGTTTCCCATAACGAAAACAGGCTGGCCGACATCGGCTGGAATCCTCGGATGGAGATGAATATGGGATATGCAATGGCAGCAAAGGCACCGGGTGGCGCCGAGGTCATTCACCGGATCGAGATTGGCGACATCGCCCCGGCAGCGGGCGAGGTTGTGATCGAGCATGAGGCCATCGGCGTCAACTTCATCGATATCTATATCCGCACCGGTGCCTATCCCTGGCCTGTCGAAAAGGATCTGGTTCTCGGCAGCGAGGGTGCCGGGATTGTGACTGCTGTTGGCGCGGGCGTGACCCATCTGTCGATTGGTGACCGGGTTGCCTACACGCTGCCGAACGGGGCCTATGCCACACACCGCGCAATCAATGCCGACATGGTGGTCAGGCTGCCGGATGCCATTGCCAGCGACACCGCCGCCGCCATCATGCTGAAGGGGCTGACGGTTGCCTATCTCACCTCGCGAAGCTATGCCGTTGGCGAGGGTGACACGGTGCTGTTCCATGCTGCGGCAGGCGGTGTCGGGCTGCTTGCCGGCCAGTGGATGAAATCGCGTGGCGCGACGACCATCGGCACCGCCGGCGGGGCCGAGAAATGCGCGCTGGCGCGCGCCAATGGCTATGATCACGTCATCGATTACCAGAGCCGGGATTTCGCCGAAGAGGTGATGAAACTCACCGACGGCGCGGGCGTGGATGTGGTCTATGATTCGGTTGGTCGCGACACCATGGCAAAAAGCCTGAGCTGTGCCCGCCGTCATGGCACGGTGGTCAATTTCGGTCAGTCATCCGGTGCCTATACCGATTTCCAGATCAAGGATCTTGCGGCAGGTTCGCTCTATCTGACGCGGCCGACCCTGTTCCATTTCGCGACCGAACGCGCGTGGCTGGAATCGGCAAGCGCCGACATGTTTGCCAGGGTCGCCGACGGCACCCTGAATGTCAGCATCAACAACCGCGCGCCGCTGGAATCGGTGGCCGAAATCCATGCGGCACTTGCCGCCCGCCGGACAACCGGCTGCACCGTGCTGACGGTATAGGCCGTCAGGATTGTAATCATGCCCGGGTTGTCATATCCGGCTGGTCGCCATTGCCGCCGGTCGCCATTACGGTTGCCCGTCGTCCTCGCCTTCGGACAGGCTGGCCAGGTCTTCGGCCTGGGTGGCCTCTCCACATTCCCGGTAACCGGTATTGTGGCATTGTCTTGCCAGCGCCTGTGCGGCGGCGCGTTCGGCAGCTGTCAGACGCTGTGACAGGCGGTGCCGCGCCGCATCGGCCGGCCCATACCCGGCAGTGGTTGCCAGCAGATACCACATATAGGCCAGCAGATCGCTCTGCTGCACCCAATCTCCGGCCTCGTAATTCTCACCAAGAATGACAAAGGATTCGACCAGCGAATCCATCGCTGTGTCTGCTGTTTCCTGCGCCGCGGCATGCGTGCCGGCTGTCCCGGTCCACAGCGCCGCGAACAGCGCCGACAGGACCAGCGGCACTGGCAGGAATGGCAAACCCGGCACATGCCAACGCAGATGCCAGAATGGTTTTGATCTTCCGGTCATGGCCCAGTCTAGCCACCGGAAGATTAACAAATCGTTAAGACGAGCCTGTTGATAATCAGAAACTGCAGCCAGTCAGGCATATGCCAGCGATGGCGGCGGTGTCAGTCGCCGCAGTCCCGGTAATCGCTGGCAAGGCATTTCGCCGCCAGCGCCTGTGCCGCGGCGATCTGCGCCGGGGTCATTACAGCAGCTAGCCTGTCACGATTGCCCACCTCGTTCTGCGAGCGTGACGACTCTTCATCGCCCTGAGACGCGGCCAGATTGTACCACATATGCGCCAGCACATAATTCTGCGGCACACCCCGGCCCTTGTCATACATAAAGCCAAGATTGTATTGCGCGTAGGCATCGCCCTGTTCGGCGGCGCGGCGATACCATGTCGCCGCCTCGGCATAATCCTGCGGCACGCCCCGGCCGTTGTCATACATGAAGCCAAGATTGGTCTGCGCGTCGGCATGGCCCTGTTCGGCGGCGCGGCGGTACCATTTCATCGCCTCGGCATGATCCTGCGACACGCCCCGGCCCTCGTGATACATGAGGCCAAGATTGTGTTGCGCACTGGCATGGCCCTGTTCGGCGGCGCGGCGGTACCATGTCGCCGCCTCGCCATAATTCTGTGGAACACCCTGGCCCTTGCTATACATGAAGCCGAGATTGGTCTGCGAGTCGGCATCGTCCTGTTCGGCGGCGCGGCGGTACCATTTCACCGCTTCGCCATAATTCTGTGGAACACCCTGGCCCTTGCTATACATCTGGCCAAGATTGTATTGCGCACTGGCATAACCCTGTTCTGCGGCGCGGCGATACCATTTTATCGCCTCGGTTTGATTCTGCGGAACGCCCTCGCCTTTGTGATACATGACGCCGAGCCCGAACTCGGCCATTGCATCGCCCTGTTCGGCAAGCGGCAACCATTCGGCGATGGCAGATTCATAGTCACCCGCCATATACGCCTTCAGGCCGCATTCAAAATCATCGGCTGCGGCGCCCGGTGGCGATATCACGAGGAACAGCGCCAGAGCCAGCGCGGTCAGGCAAACACAAACACCATGTCGGAATGTCGATATCATCCCGATACTCTAGCCCGTGTCAGGCTAAGGGAACGTTAACGCGCCGGCTGTTGCCCATAAAAAATGCCCCGCCGCGAAGGCGAGGCATTTTCACATTATTGTTTGGCGCACCAGATGGCGCACCAGACGGCGCGGTTACGAGGCCAGCGGCTGGGTGCGCATGTCGGCAGGGTCGATCCCGGCGACGGCAACAGGTGCCTTCATCGCGTCGCGCCGGAACGGCTCGCCAAGCTCCTGGTTCAGCATCACCTCGATAAAGGTTGTCTTGCCATCCTTCATCTGCGCATCGACGGCGGTGTTCAGCGCGTCGGTCAGTTCCTGCTGTGAATGTACGACAACACCTTCCAGCCCGCACGCCTTGGCGACACCGGCATAGGAAACCTGCTCGTCAAGCTCGGTGCCGACGAAATTGTCATCATACCACAGGGTGGTGTTGCGCTTTTCCGCGCCCCACTGATAGTTGCGGAAGATGATCATGGTGATGGCAGGCCATTCCTCGCGGCCGATGGCCGACATCTCGTTCATCGAAATGCCAAAGGCACCATCGCCGGCAAAGCCGACAACCGGCACATCGCGGCGGCCGATCTTCGCACCCATGATCGACGGCAGACCATATCCGCACGGGCCGAACAGGCCCGGTGCCAGATATTTGCGGCCTTCCTCGAAGGTCGGATAGGCGTTGCCGATGGCACAGTTGTTGCCGATATCGGACGAGATGATGGCGTTCTTCGGCAGCGCGCTCTGGATTGCCCGCCAGGCCATGCGTGGCGACATCTTCTGCGGCTCGCGGTTGCGGGCACGCTCGTTCCAGGTGGTGCCCGGATCGTCATCCTCATGATCGATCGAGGTCAGTTCCTGCGCCCAGGCCGATTTGGTCTTGGCGATCATCTCGCGGCGGGCGGCACGGTCGGCGTCACCTGCATTCGGGGCCAGCTTGTCAAGCAGGCTGGCGGCAACCTGCCTGGCATCACCGACGATGCCGACGCTGACCGGCTTGGTCAGACCGATCCGGTCGGGATTGATGTCGACCTGGATGATCTTGGCGTTGCGTGGCCAGTAATCGATGCCATATCCCGGCAGGGTCGAGAACGGGTTCAGGCGCGTGCCCAGTGCCAGCACGACATCGGCCTTGGCGATCAGCTCCATGCCGGCCTTTGATCCGTTGTAGCCGAGCGGGCCGGCATGCAGCGGGTGCGAGCCCGGAAAGGCGTCATTATGCTGATATCCACAGCAGACAGGTGCGTCCAGCTGTTCGGCAAGCTTCATCGATTCGCCGATGGCGCCGCTGATCACCACACCGGCACCGTTCAGGATCACCGGGAACTTGGCTTCGGACAGCAGTTTTGCGGCCATGTTGATGGCATCGTCACCGCCGGACGGGCGTTCGAATTCCACGATGGCCGGCAGCTCGATGTCGATCACCTGGGTCCAGAAGTCGCGTGGCACGTTGATCTGGGCCGGTGCCGAGGCGCGCTTGGCCTGCAGGATGACGCGGTTCAGTGTTTCCGCGATCCGGACCGGGTCGCGTACCTCTTCCTGATAGGCGACCATGTCCTTGAACAGCGCCATCTGCTCGACTTCCTGGAACCCGCCCTGGCCGATGGTCTTGTTGGCGGCCTGCGGTGTGACCAGAAGAAGAGGTGTGTGGTTCCAGTAGGCGGTCTTGACCGGGGTCACGAAATTGGTGATTCCGGGACCGTTCTGGGCCACCATCATCGACATCTGGCCTGTCGCGCGGGTAAACCCGTCGGCCATCATGCCGGCATTGCATTCATGTGCGGCGTCCCAGAATGTGATTCCGGCCTGTGGGAACAGGTCCGAGATCGGCATCATCGCCGACCCAATAATGCCAAAAGCATTCTGAATTCCGTGCATTTGCAGGACTTTTACGAAAGCCTCTTCGGTAGTCATCTTCATGATGCGTCACCCCTTACGTCGGTTGTGGTCTTGCTTTGATAGTATGTTCTGTATGGTTGTGGGTCCGATATGGTAGTCCGCACACCGTCGCCCGTTTCCAGCTGGCGCCAGCACCGTCCCCCAATTCTGTCCCGGTTGGTAATCAATCGCAGGCATCTCGATCAAGCATTAGAGCCAGATAGACGGAAACATAGGTCCAGTTTGTGATGATGTCACTGGTGCCAAATGTCGCCCCGCTGTGGCGGTGGTTGCGTCGCCCTCGGCTTCACGATAGCGTCACAAGCTGACAATGTCGGCGAGCCGGGTTGTCCTACTGTCTGATTGCGATGTGTGAAGAGTGAGGAATCCCCTGTGAAGGTAACAAAGCTGGCGCCGGCGATGGGCGCTGAAATCACCGGTATCAATCTTTCCGAAAGTGATTTTTCGGACAATATGATTGGTGAAATACGGGCCGTCTGGCTGGAACACCACATGGTTGTGCTTCGCGATCAGAACCTGACCCCGCAGCAACAGCTGAAGCTGGCGCGGGCCTTTGGCGAGCCGGCCATCTATCCGTTTCTGGAAGGTGTCGACGGCATTCCCGAAATCACCGCCGTGCTGAAGCGCGAACATGAAAAGGTCAATTTCGGTGGCGTCTGGCACACCGATACCAGCTATCAGGACGAGCCGCCGATGGCGACAATGCTGCAGGCAATCGAACTGCCGCCGATCGGGGGCGATACGTTGTTTGCCAATCAGGAACTTGCCTATGACCAGCTTTCCGACGGGTTGAAGGCAACGCTTGAGGGGCTGCGGGTTGTCTGCGCCGCCAACAAGGCAAAGGTTGCCGCAACACGGACCGCGCGGATCGAGGAATCCGGCAAGGGAACGGATGTGAATGAACTGGTGGCGATCCATCCCGTGGTCCGCACGCATCCCGAAACCGGGCGTAAATCGCTTTATCTCAGCCCCGGACATGCCGTCAGCTTTGACGGCTGGACCGAAGAGGAAAGCGCCGGTCTTCTGGACTATCTGTTCCAGTTTCAGATGTCACCGGAATTCCAGTGCCGGCTCGGCTGGGGGGTTGGCGATATCGCAATCTGGGACAATCGCAGTACGCTTCACTATCCATTGAATGACTATCACGGGCACCGGCGTCTTCTGCATCGGATCACCCTGAAGGGCGACAGGCCGGTCTAGGGCTGTGACCCTGCACATATATATAGGGGGGGAATAGCGTGTGACCTGGCTCTGGATCTGGGTGACCATCGGGGCCGCGCTGTCGCAGACGGTACGAAGCACCTATCAGAAGAAGCTGAAGACACCGCTTGGCGACCTCGGGGCCAGCTATGTCAGATTTTCCTATGCCCTTCCCTTTGCCTGGATGTGGGTCTTCATCTATGGCAGTTGGGCCGGCGAACCGCTGCCAGCTCTGAACATACCGTTTCTTCTGTGGACCACCGTCGCCGGCGTGACACAGATCATCTTCACCGTGCTTCTGGTGACCCTGTTTTCGCACCGGTCCTTTGCTGCCGGCACCGCCTTTTCCAAGACCGAAGTGATCCAGGCAGCATTGTTCGAGGCGTTGATTCTCGGACATGTGGTCAGTTTTCAGGTCGGGCTGGCCATTTTTATCGGCGTTGTCGCGGTGTTCCTGCTGTCGCTGGCGAAAAGCAGCCTGACCCTGCGCAACCTGCTGGCCTCGCTTCTGACACGGCAGACGGCAATCGGTCTTGGCAGCGGTGCCTTCCTCGGTTTCTGCACGGTTGCCTACAAGGCGGCAAGTGATTCTCTGGAAAGCGACAATCTGGTTACCCGTGCCAGCATGACAGCCGGTGTGGCGGTATTGATTCAGGCGGTGCTGATGGGGCTGTGGATGTGGCGCCGCGCGCCGGACCAGTTGAAGGCAAGCTTTGTCCATTGGCGCGACAGCAGCATTGTTGGCCTGTCAGGGGCGATTTCGACAGCCTGCTGGTTCACCGCCTTTTCGCTATATGCCGTGGCACCGGTCCGCGCCGTTGGCCAGATCGAACTGCTTCTGGCGCTGGCGATCTCGTTCTTCTATTTCCGCGAGCGTCCCTCGGGCCGTGAATTGTTCGCGATGCTGCTGTTGGCGGTGTCGATCATCATGGTGCTTCTCGGGTAAATATTGCCACCTCCGGCTGCCATCCGCCGCGACAAATGTGCTCAAATCGTCACATCTGCCCAAAATTGTTTGGCGCGTGGTGATTCTTTGTTCATACTCTTCCGCTCAACGATGACTTCAGGATTTTCTCGGAGGAAACCAAATGTTCATGAAGCATGGTATTGTGGCAGGCATCGCCCTTGCGGTCAGCCTTGCGACGCCAGCTATGGCAAAGGTCGAGGGTGACACCATCATCCTCGGATCAGCAATTTCACTAACTGGTAAATACGCAACCAACGGTCTGCATACGCAGCGCGGTTACGATTATGCCGTCAAGGTGATCAACGAAGCTGGTGGCGTGACGGTCGGTGGCAAGAGCTACAAGCTCGCCGTCAAATATTACGATGATGAATCGACCCCGGCTCGTGGCGCCCAGCTTGCAGAGCGTCTGATCCAGCAGGATGGCGTCGAATATATGCTTGGGCCATACAGCTCGGGCCTTACCAAGGCAATCGCGCCGGTGTCTGAAAAGTTCGGTGTGCCGATGGTCGAGGCAGAGGGCGCATCGCGCTCGCTCTTCACCCAGGGCTACCGGTATCTTTTTGGTGTGCTGTCGACCACTGACCTGTATCTGCCGGCTGCCATTGAAATGGCTGCAGCAAGCACCAATGATCCGACCAAGCTTCGTGTAGCGGTAGCTTTCGAGGGAGACCCGTTCACCGCCGACATTCGTATTGGTGTTCTGGAAAAGCTTGCGGAATTCGGCATGCAGGTGATTGTGGACGATCAGCTTCCTGCCGACCTGTCAGACATGTCGACCACGCTGACCAAGGTCAAGGCACTGAAACCCGATATGCTGATTGTGTCTGGTCACTCAAAGGGTGCCGCCACGGCCGTGCGTCAACTTGATGAAATGAAGGTGAATGTGCCAATCGTCGCGTTGACACACTGCGAGGCCGCCAAGGTTCAGGAAAAGTTCCCGAAGACGGCGACCGGTCTTCTGTGCCCGACGCAGTGGGTGGAAACACTGTCCAAGTCTGACAAATATTTTGGAACGGCAGCCGAATGGAATGCCGGCTTCAAGGGTGACTATGGTGAGTTCTACCCAACCGAGGTGCCCTACCAGTCGGCTCAGGCTTCGGCCGCTGTGATTGTCTTCAAGGAGGCATTCGAGGCTGCCAACAGTTTTGACAAGGACAAGGTGCGCGACGCCATTTCGGCAGTCGAGATGGAAACCTTCTATGGTGACATCAAGTTCTCCGAGGCTGGCAACAATATCGCCAAGCCGATGTTCATGCGCCAGATCCAGGCCGATGGCTCATACAAGCTGGTTGAAAAGTTCAGCGATATGATTTTCCCACGCAACGTGGCGTACTAAATCATCCGATCCTTTTGCGGGGGGGAGCCAATGGCTTCCCCCCGTTTCAAAATAGACACCTTAATCAATAATTTCTGACAACCCCCTGACAAATCACTGTCTCTTGAAAAGAGGAAATCATGTGGGATGATCTACAGCTGTTGCTGGTATGGGCGCCCGTCGTCAATATACAGCTCATTTTGGAAGGCGTGTTTATCGGTGCCATTTTTGCACTGAGCGCATACGGTCTGGCCCTCGTCTGGGGTGTGATGAACATCAAGAACCTGGCGCAGGGTGATTTCGTGATCATGGGCGGGTATATGGCGTTTGCACTGCACCAGATGCAGGTGCCGCTGCTGGTGATCCTGTTGATCGTGGTGCCTGTGATGTTCTTTTTCGGATGGGCTGTCTATGTATTGATGATTAGGCGTATCCTTGACCAGGACATGTTTGTGTCGCTGCTGGCAACCTTTGGTCTGTCACTGGTGATGCAGCAGATGATCAATCAGATCTTTGGTCCGGAGGTGCAGACGATTGATATGCAGCTTCCGGTCTTTGATGCGTTTGATGGCATGGTGACTGTGCCGTCATCCAAGCTGCTGGCGCTTGGTTTGGCGGCCTTCATTGCGGTGTGCGTGGTGTTCTTCATGAAGCGTTCGCGCATGGGGCAGGCAATCAGGGCCACAGCGCAGGATCCGCGTGCGGCGCGTGTGCTGGGCATTAACACCGACCGCGTCTATGCCTTTACATTCGCCTTCAATTCAGCCTTGTGTGGGGCGGCGGGTGTTCTTGTCTCGATTATCTTCGTGATCCAGCCCTTTTACGGAATCACCTATTCGATGGGGTCGTTTGCCATCGTCACGGCGGCTGGCCTCGGCAATTTGCCAGCGGTGATTGTTTCGGCCTTTGGTATCGGGCTGTTCACGAAATATTGTGGCTTCTTCGAATCCGCCCTCGAATATGCGGCACCCGTTGGTGTTTTGCTTTCGGTCCTGATGTGGCGGCAAATTTCAATGCGTCGTAACAGGCAGGTGGTACGATGAAAGACAAGAATTCTCTGGCGATTTACGGCGGTCTCGCGGTATTGGGCATTCTGGGGCCGGTTCTGTTCCCGGCCTATACCCTGTCCATCGCCTTTCTGTGGGTGATGGTACTGATGGCCACCACCTGGGATACGCTTGGTGGCCAGATGGGGTATAACTCGCTTGGCAACATCACCTTCTTTGGTGTGGGGATGTATGTCTCGGCCATTGTCCAGATTGCGTTCTTCTATGAAGGTGGCGTCGGCGAATACACCTCGGCGATGGGATCGATCAAACCCGAATTCACCGCCGCCGAATATTTCTGGGGGTTGTTCTTCGGAATCATCGCGGCCGGTATTGTCGGGTTGCTGTTGTCGTTGCTGTTCAGCTCGTTCATGTTTGGACTTCGCGGGCCATATTTCGCGATTGGCTCGCTTGGCCTGGCAATTGCCGCGGCTGAAATCACCATCACAATAGATTATGTTGGCGGCCCGTCAGGCATTCAGATGCCGCTGTTTCCGGGTGATATCGAATTCCGGTCCACTTTCTTCTACCTCATATGCTTCGGGTTCGCGATCGCCGCACATTTCCTGTTGCGCTGGCTGTATTCGACCCAGTTCGGACTGGCGAGCAACGCCATTCGCGATGACGAGGACAAGGCCGAGGCGATGGGTATTCCCACCCTGGCCTACAAGCGGATTGGCTGGGCCATAGCTGCCTTCTTCATGGGCTGCATCGGTGCTGTAGTGGGCAATATGATCGGTTTCATCGACAAGGAAGTCGCCTATCCGATTCCGACCTTTGGCATCTTCATGGTCGCAGCGGCGCTGCTTGGTGGCAAAGGCACTCTCTGGGGCCCGGTTCTGGGGGCCATCGTCTTCCATGTGATCAAGGATACGGCCTGGACCCTCCTTCTTGGGTTCCAGTGGATAGCGCTCGGGCTGCTGTTGATTATCAACATCGTTTATTTCCAGCAGGGTATCATGGGTTGGTTGCAGGGCAAGTTCCCGGAACGGTTCGGTATCGTTGTCGATTCCTCGAACGTCACCGATGCGGATGAAAAGGGAGCTGCATGATGTCGGATTCGATCATTAAAGTAGCAAATGTCTCGAAATCCTATGGCGGGGTGAAGGCGAATGTCGACATCTCGATGGGCGTCGAGCGCGGATCGATCACCGGCATCATCGGGCCGAATGGCTGTGGCAAGACCACGCTGTTCAACTCGATTGTCGGCTATCATCCCATAGACAATGGCTCGATCCAGTTCGATGGCCAGGAGATATCGCATCTCCGGGTGGGTGATATCGCCCGTCTCGGCATGTTGCGGACCTTCCAGCAAACCCGCATCTACGGCAAGATGAACTGTGTCGACAACATGCAGATTTCGATCTCGCATCGCGAGGATTCGAACTATTCGATGTTTGCCAGCCGCAGCGGTGAGATCAAGGATCGGGCCGAACATCTGCTGGAGTTTGTCGGGCTCTATTCCAAGCGCAATCTGATCTCGGGTGACCTGTCATTCGGTCAGCAGAAGCTGCTTGAGTTTGCGATGGCGCTGATGAACGAGCCAAAGGTACTGCTCCTTGACGAGCCGACGGCGGGGATCAATCCGACCCTGATCAACGGTCTGATCGACAGGCTGCGCCGTGCCAATGAGGAGCTGGGGATCACCCTGTGTGTGATTGAACACAACATGCGAGTGATCATGAACCTGGCCTCGCATATCTACTGTCTTGCCAATGGCCGCATGCTGGCTGATGGCACACCCGAAGAACTGCAGAATGACCAGCGCGTCATCGACGCCTATCTTGGAGGACATTGATGGCCGAGGACGAAAAGGCAAAAGCCGTAAAGAAGCCTGCCGCTAAGAAAGCTGCTAAGAAAGCCGCCAGGAAGGCTGCCGCCAAAAAGACGGTTGCCAAAAAGGCCGTGGCGAAAAAGGCTTCAGTCAAGGGTGCCGCCAAAGCAGGCGGCGTCAGCGGCTATGGTAGTGGCGGCGTCGATGTTGTGATGTCGGTTGATCAGGTGGCCAAGGAAGCCGCCTCGATCGCGGCCAACGCGCCGACGGTGGGTGAACTCGACTCGATGGTCGACGGCGATACCTTCCTGACGATCAACAACCTTCGCGCCGGTTATGGCAAGATGGAAATCCTGCATGATTTCAACATGCGGATCGGGCGGGGGCAGTCGCTCTGCCTGATCGGGCCGAACGGCGCTGGCAAATCGACAGTGCTGCATTCGATCTTCGGTTTCACCAACATCTTTTCCGGAAGCATCATTGTCAACGGCAAGGATGTGACAGCACTGACGCCATCGCAGAAACTTGCCGAAGCCGGCATCGCCTATATCCTGCAGGACAAGTCGGTATTCCCGCAGATGACTGTTGAGGAAAACCTGCTGATGGGCGGGTTCCTGAAGAACAAGCCTGCCGAGGCGAAAGCCGCGGCCGAGCAGGTGTTCTCGAAATACAGTCGTCTTGCCGACCGGCGGGACAAGCCTGCCGGTGTGCTGTCGGGTGGCGAGAGACGCCTTCTGGAGATTTCGCGGGCGCTTGTGATGCAGCCACAGGTGCTGCTTGTCGATGAACCGTCAATCGGGCTTGAGCCTCGGTTCATCGATATGGTTTTCGAAATTCTCGATGATCTTCAGCGCAAGGATGGCAAGACCATCATCATGGTTGAACAGAACGCGAAAAAGGGTCTGGCCTTCGCCGATCTCGGCTATGTGCTTGTGTCTGGCGAAACGGCCATCGCCGGCGATGGTGACGAACTCCTCGAAAACCCGGATGTTGGTCGCCTGTTCCTTGGCGGCTAGGCGGTTCGGTGCGTCCGGGATCAGCTCTCGGGATCATTGACGGAACCCGGCCAACGGCGCTGATCGTCATCACCTGTGTCGCCGCTGTCCTGGCGATGGTCAGCTATGCGATCTGGCCGGTGTTTCTTGTGTCCCTTGGGCCACAATGGGGGCTGTCCAATACCGAGATCGGCTGGATCAGCGGTGCCTATTTCTTTGGCTATGTGCTGGCCACGCCGGTGCTTGTCGGCTTGACCGACAGCATTGACGCCAAGCGGATATTCATTGGTGGCAGTCTGACTGCTGCCATCGGTAGCCTTGGATTCGCCACCGTCACGGATGGCTTCTGGGGGGCTGCGGTTACGTGGAGTCTGGTCGGTGCCGGTCTTGCCGGCACCTATATGCCGGGTCTGCAGATCCTGAATGCCCGTTTGTCAGACAAGCAGCGGTTGAAGGCCGTGCCCTTCTATACCTCATGTTTTGGTATTGGCACGGGTGGCTCCTTCTACCTGAATGGCTATCTACTGATCCATTTTGATCATTTCGTTGCCGCCTGGATTGGCTGTGGCGGGGCGTTGCTGTCGGCGCTTGCCATGTTGTGTCTTGTTCGCGGGGCGCCACCTGCCGAACGTCCCAAGGCCGAAGCCAGACGCCACCCGCTTGACCTGCGGCCGGCGTTTCGCAACAGGCTGGCGCTTGGCTACATCTTCGCCTATGGCGCGCATACCTACGAGCTTTTTGCCTATCGCGGCTGGAGCTTTGCCATGTTCGCCTTTATCGGCGCCACCGCACAGCCGGCGCTGTCGCTGTCCGTGGTGACGACGCTGGTCAGCCTGCTCACCCTGACAGGCATGGCGGCGTCTATCATTGGTGCGCGCTTCTGCCTTGCCTATGGTCGCCACCGGGTGATTGCGATCATCGGGGCGCTGTCTGTCAGCTTTGCGGTGTTGTCGGCACTGGCGCTCGACGGGCCGGTCTGGCTCGCGTTGGGCTGTCTGTGGATCTACAATGTCTGCATCATGCTCGACAGCGGCGCGCTGACGGCCGGTACGGTGGCGGCGGCGGCGGCACATGAACGCGGCGCACTTCTCGCGGTACATTCGATGATTGGCTTTACCGGCGGTGCGCTTGGCGGACCGGCGGTCGGAATGATGCTTGATCTTGGCGGGGGAGGCAGCTCGATGGGTGCATGGTCCTCGGCGATCCTGATCATGGGGGTTGGTTCGGCGATCGTTGCCATCATCCAGTGGCGGACCTGGCGCAGACGCGGGCATGGGGTCTAGTACGCAGATGCCGGACGGGCCTGATGTCATCATCTGTGGGGGATGCCATATCGACCGGCAGCTGCGGTTGACAGCCCCGCCCCAGCCGGGCCGCACCAACCCCGCCCAGCTTTCCGAGCGGCTTGGCGGCGTCGCAACCAATATCGCTGTCCAGCTGGCCCGCCAGGGGGCGTCTGTCCGGCTTGTCGGTGTCCAGCCGGCGGGCAGTCTTGCGGCTGTTGAAGCACGGCTTGCCGCAGCCGGTATCGACCCGTGGATGGTTTCGCTGGAAGCTGATCCGCCAAGCTATACTGCGGTGCTGGCCCCCGATGGCGAATTGATCATGGGCGCGGCGACCATGGACATCTATGACCATGTGTCGGTGCCGATGATCCGACCCGGCATCGAGGCCCCGCTGGCACCGCTGATCCTTGATGCGAATTTTCCGGCTGACACCATTGCCGACATGGCCGCCGCGTTTGCCGGTATGCGGCCATTGCTGGCCGCCGGTACCTCGGTCGCCAAGGTAACAAGACTGGCCGCTGCGCTGCCAAAGCTCGATGCGCTGGTACTGAACCGCGACGAGGCGGCCGCACTGCTTGGCGACAGCCTGCCGGTGGATGTCATGGCCGGGGCACTTGCTGCCAGGCTTTCGGATGGCGGTGTTGTTCTGGTCAGTGACGGCGCGGATATGGCGGCGCTGGCGGACCGGCAGATGGTGGTCACGGCGCAGCCACCACGGATTGACCTTGTGAATGCCAACGGTGCTGGCGACGTGATGGCTGCACGGCTATTCTATGACCTTGTCCGCCAGCCCGGTGCCACCCTGACCGATCTGTTGCAGGCGGCGCTGGCCGCGGGCGCGGCGTATGCGGCAGCCCCGGAGGCAGAGGTGTGAAGATGGCGGGACAACCGATGATTGATTTCCAGATGTCTGACGAGGTGGCGGCCGCGCGCCGCGATGGCGTGCCCCTTGTCGCCCTTGAATCGACGCTGATCAGCCACGGCTTGCCATATCCGGAGAATATCGAGGTGGCACAGGCAGCCGAGACGGCTGTCCGCGCGGCTGGAGCCGTGCCGGCGACAATGGCGGTCCTCGATGGCAGGGCGCATGCCGGCCTTGCCGAGGAAGAGATGATGCGTCTTGCCACAGAATCCGGTGTGGCAAAGCTGTCGCGACGCGATCTTGCCGTCGCCTTGTCCGGGGTGTCCAGGGCGCCGATGCTTGGCGCGACGACGGTGTCGACGACGATGATCCTTGCCGAGCGGGCCGGCATCGGCGTTTTTGCGACCGGCGGCATTGGCGGGGTGCATCGCGGCGGCGAGGCCAGCATGGATATCTCAGCCGATCTGTTCGAGCTGGCGCACACGCCGGTGGCGGTTGTCTGTTCAGGCCCAAAGGTGATCCTTGACCTGCCCCGAACGCGCGAGGTGCTGGAGACGATGGGTGTCACGCTTGTCGGCTACCGGAGCGACGACATGCCGGCCTTCTGGGCTCGGCATAGCGGACTTGCCGTTGATTGCCGGGCTGATGATCCGCGCGAACTTGCCGACATTGTTCGGGCCAGGGCCGGGCTTGGTATTGGCGGGGCGGTGCTGATCTGCAATCCGGTCGATCCGTCGCGGGCGCTGGAGATTGACGAGATTGAGGGCTGGATTGCGGGGTGCATTGATGACGCCCCTGCCGGCGCCGCGGCAACGCCCTGGCTGCTGGCGGAAATCGCGCGCCGGTCGAGCGGGCGAAGCCTTGCCGCCAACAAGCGGTTGATCATCGACAATGCGGCGCTTGCCGGCGCTGTGGCGGTGGAACTTGCCGGATAACGGCCCGCCGCCGGATGGCTTGACACCCCCTATGCAGCCGTCATCATACTGTCGGGATCATATGCCGCCAAATAATGTGGTCCACCCTGCATGCCGGATCCAAGGGAGATATCCATGAGGCAGCACTATGAAGCCATGCCGCGGAACGATGCCAATTTCGTGCCGCTGTCACCGCTGAGTTTCATCACCCGCACCGCTGATCTGTTTCCGGACCGGACCGCCGTGATCTATGGCGAGCGCCGCTATACATGGGCCGAAAGCTATGCCCGGATGCGGCGGCTTGCCTCGGCCCTGACAAGGGCGGGATACGGACTTGGCGATACGGTTTCGGTGATTGCCGCGAATACGCCGGAGATGTTCGAGGCCCATTCCGGCGTGCCGATGGCGGGGTGCGTTCTGAATTCGATCAACACCCGTCTCGAGGCCGAGACCATCGCCTATATCCTCGAGCATGGCGATTGCCGCGTGCTGATCACCGATACCGCCTTTGCGCCGACGGTCGGGGCGGCGCTGGATTCGCTGTCTGCCGAGGTGCGGTCCCGGATCCGCGTGATCGACATTCGCGATCCGGCAATGGGCGATCTGCCACCTCTTGGCGATGAGGATTACGAGGCGTTTATTGCCACCGGCGATCCGGATTTCGCCTGGTCGATGCCGGAAGATGAATGGCAGGCGCTGGCGCTGAATTATACCTCTGGCACCTCCGGGCGGCCAAAGGGGGTCGTCTATCACCACCGCGGTGCCTATCTGATGAGCATGGGCACCGCCACCGGATGGCAGCTGCCACAGCATCCGACATATCTCTATATCGTGCCGATGTTCCACTGCAATGGCTGGTGCCATGTCTGGACGATGACGATGATGGCCGGCACCATAGTGCTGATCCGCGAGATCAGCGCCGCCGCCATCTTTGGTGCCATCGGCACGCACCGGGTAACCCATTTCGGCGGCGCGCCGATTGTTCTCAGCCTGCTTGTGAACGCGCCCGAGGAGATGCGCCCGAAGCTGGATTACCGGGTCAAGGCCTTTACCGCCGGTGCCCCGCCGCCAGCCGCGATCCTGCAGAAGATGGCGGAGATGGATTTCGAGGTGATGCAGGTCTATGGGCTGACCGAAACCTATGGCCATGTCACGCAATGCGTCTGGCGCGAGGAATGGGACGGGTTGCCGTTTGATGAACAGGCCGACCTGCAGAGCTGGCAGGGCGTTGCCTTTCCGATGCATGAGGGCGCCGCCGTGATGAACACCGACACTGGCGAGATGGTGCCGCGTGACGGCCAGACGCAGGGCGAAATCGTGCTTCGCGGCAACGCGGTTATGAAGGGCTATTACCGGAACGAGGCGGCGACCGCCGAATCGCTTCGTGACGGCTGGTTCTTTTCCGGCGATGCGGCGGTGTGGCACCGGAACGGCTACATCCAGATCAAGGACCGGCTGAAGGATGTCATCATCTCGGGCGGCGAGAACATCTCCTCGGTCGAGGTCGAGGGCTATCTCTATCGCCACCCGGCGGTGGCGGCGGCTGCCGTGGTGGCGAAGCCGGATGAAAAATGGGGCGAGGTTCCCTGTGCCTTTGTTGAATTGAAGCCGGGTGAAACACTCGGCGAGGACGAATTCCTCGATTGGTGTCGGGGCCAGATGGCCGGCTTCAAGCGCCCGAAACAGGTGGTGTTCGGCGAACTGCCAAAAACCTCGACAGGCAAGATCCAGAAATTCGTGCTGCGCCAGAAGGTAACCGAGGCGGGGTGATTGAGCGCCCAGGGACATCTCAACACCGCAAGAAACGGGTCGATCGGGCTGGTTACCGGCGGCTAGTCTTGCTGGGTGACGTTGGCTGACAACGCCATTCTGGCAGGAGGCTCCCATGCGAACCCAATCCCGGCGAACCCAATCCCGGCACGATAAATCCCGGCACGATCAACCCGGCCCCGCCACCGCCAAGCGCCGTAGGCAGGCGCAGCGCGACTACCGCCGGATCGAGGCGGCCATCGCCCATATCGCGGCGCATTATCTTCACGCGCCATCGCTTGACGAGCTGGCCGCGGCGGTGCATCTCAGCCCGTTCCATTTCCAGCGGCTGTTCACCCGCTGGGCCGGCGTCAGCCCGAAACGCTTTGCCCGCTATCTGAGCCTCGACCATGCGCGGGCGCTGCTGCGCCGGGATGGCGTCAGCTGCCTTGATGCCGCCTATGAGTCCGGTCTGTCGGGGCCGGGCCGCCTGCATGACATGTTTGTGCGGATCGAGGCGATGACCCCCGGTGAATATGGGCGTGGCGGTGCCGGTCTGCAGATCGGCTACGGCTTTGCCGAGAGCCTGTTTGGCGAGGTGCTTGTCGCCGCGACGCCGCGCGGGATCTGTCATCTTGCTTTCGCCGATGACCGCGAGGCGGCGCTGGACCGAATGCGCGCCACCTTTCCGGCGGCGGATTTTGTGCCCACCGGGCCAGTGCCACAGGCCGAGGCGGTGCAGGCGGCGCTGCGGATGGACTGGTCCTCGGTGGCCGACATCCGGCTTCATCTGCGCGCCACATCCTTTCAGATGAAGGTGTGGGAGGCGCTGCTGCAAATCCCGACCGGCCGCCTGGCAAGCTATGGCGATGTTGCCGCCGCCATTGGCAGGCCCGGCGCCGGACGCGCCGTCGGCACCGCCATCGGGGCGAACCCGGTGGCCTTGCTGATCCCCTGTCACCGGGTGATCCGGCAGAGTGGCGAGGCGGGGGGCTATATGTGGGGCGCATCCCGCAAACAGGCCATTATCGGATGGGAATCGGCCCGGCATGACAGCTGTGACGTGGAGGACGAGGGCCAGGGTGCCGGCGGCCCGCGCGCTGTCTGCCCGCCGCACGGCATGGCTGGCAATCGGTCGTGAATTCCGGCATATTGGCGCGGTGTGGTCCCGTAGCTCATCAGGATAGAGCGACAGATTCCTAATATTTCAATAGATCATAATATATTGATTATAAACAAAGAAAAATGAATAAAATTGTTTGTTAATGAATTGTTAAAAATTCGTTTGTTAAAATTGATAGAAATTTTGGTCTGTGATATTTTCCTTTTTGTGGTTGGTTCCGTAGCTCAGTTGGATAGAGCATCAGATTCCTAATCTGAGGGTCGTAGGTTCGAATCCTATCGGAATCGCCACATTTCTCCGAAAAACAACGCACCTTCATCCTTTAAGATAATTTAAGGGATAGAAGACTTATGTGACTGTTATCCCAAAGAATTTTGATTAGTTGGGAACTGCATAAATATAAATAAATTAGAGGTGAATAGAACAGATATAGAAAAATTACGAAATAGAGTGATCGATGAATCCCAACCGTCTTAATAAAGAAATCAGACACTATTTGTGGTCAAAGAGAGTAACAAACCCAATCAACATAACCCTTACCCAACGACAACATTTCAATGGGTTTGAGATTGATAACTGTAGGTCTGAACAAAACTTTCGACACTTCAAAAACGTCCTTAACACCAAAGTGTTTGGAAACAGTTACAGACGTTTTGGTCAACAACTACAAATGTTGGTCATCAGAGAAGTGAGTGCAAACAAACGTCATCATCTCCACTGTATTTTCGAACAACCGAACCGATACCAATTCGAAGAGTTCGAAAGATTGGTTCATCGGATTTGGAGATCCACAAACTTTGGATATGACCAAATCCATATAGAAAAACCATCCTCCCAACAAAGAGAGGATGGTTGGTTAAATTACATTATGAAAGACCGAACAAAGGTCTCTTTGGACACATCGATTGATTGGACTAACTCAACTGTCCTTAATCTCTGAAGACTACAAAGTCCTTTGATTACCCAATCGCCTAAACCGTCAAAAGGAGAATCCCAAATTCTCTTTAATGACTAATAGTACCTAAATTCAAAGGACATCAAATGTACCCAAAACATAACTACAAAAGAGGATTACTGATCAGATATCTCAATCAATATTTATTAAAGAAGGACCTTCGAATGAAGAATGTTTTGATCAATATCAAACAAAGAGTTGAGACCAACAGACCGATAACTATTCGTCAGTTCAGCTCACTCATCAAATTCATCGAAAGGGAAAAGGAATTCGTCAATTTAGATAGAGATGAAATCCAACAATTCTTCGAACCATTAATTGAACCAACAAAGAAAAGGATTAATCCATATGAGCACAACGACCTCACTCAATTTCTCCACTGATCACAGACTTATCAATTTCAACGTACCGAAATACCTCATCAATAACTTCGACAAATTGGTGAAGTTCAAAAGGGTCAGTAGGACCTCAATGTTGATCCATCTAATGGAGAATTATATCCGTAACGAACATCAGATGATGGAAAGGGATAACACCCTCAACGAAATGATGTCTGATCTCAGTGAGAGGAATAAGAAAGTCATCAAAAATGAACTGATTGGATTGAAGAGGGATATCGATGAGGAATTAGAACCACCGATGATCCCCTACACCAATGACAATAGAAGTTGGGATGACCACTTTGAAGAAGACCAAAACGACATTAGTGGTGTCGGTTGGTTGAATAGGTTAGGTCGATGATCTCATCGACCAATACACCTAAAACCAAAACTCAGTTGGTACAGTCCATCAACAAACTTCCATCCAATGTGAAGTTTGAAGTCGTTGAGGTGTTCTCAATGAAGGACAAACCAACGATCAATCAGTTCTATGACCGATATATGAGGAAGGGTCACTTCTCAGTGATGTTCATTGAGGGTGGTGACTGATGATTAGATTTAAGAACTTCATTGAACTCAATGAAGGGAAATATCCCTTATGGGTTCGGTTCACTGTTGGAGGGTTGGTCCTCAAAGTCAGAGGACTATCCCAAAAGATACAAACCGAAACTGATCCTAAAAAACAAAACGATCTGATCTCTCAACAGAACACCCTTCTGTCATACATCAGTGGATTGGGTGTAGGGGTCAGTTCGACAGATAGAGTTCTACTCAATCGATTGAAGAAGGGGTTTGTAACAGTTGGCTCCAAATAAAGATTGTGTCACATTCTTCAGAAGTCGCTGAAGTTAGCACTTTGCGGCTTTCGATCGTTTGTGTTCACAGTGCGCACCCTCTTATTGTGCGAACGACGGTAACGGAATGGGTAAAAGTATCACTTCTTTAATATTGAAAATGTTACAAATTAAAATAACACTCTTTGTATGATTGAAAATGAAACCTTTGTTATTGTTTTAACGATTTCTGCATTTATCGTCTTTTATATCTTTTTTATGCGATATTTAGAAAAGTCTGACGAACAAACATATGGGTGCATATTTGGCATTTTTAAAATGCTAAGTTTAATCGTCATTGTGACTATCATATGTATTACAATGATAGTTGTTCTCAAATTTTAATAGGACTATATGAATTTGATAGATAAGTATTTTAACTTTATGGAAGTATATTTTCCGTTTATCAATCCTTATGGAATTGGTTTGGGTATTGTTTTAATGGCAGCGTCTATTCCATTTATAATTTTTGGAAATTTATTTAATAAAGCACTATTTTTTATTTTTAAAATCATCTTCATAATAACCATCATAACAATCATAGGAAGTACTATTTATATCTTAATGTATTAATTAAGGGTTTTTATTTATAAAATATTTCTATCCATACCCTATCTCACCTCAAAAATAGAAGCGATGGATCAAAGGTGTTTTTCTTTCCTTCAATTTCTCTGTCTTCTGCTGATCCACTTATGTATTCGACTGTCGAACCTACTAATTCCCATTGGGAGCCATTTGGCAGTCGTTCGACATCAAAGACCTCTATCACTTCATAGGATGCAAATTTAGCGTCATCAATGAAACGAATTTTCAACTGATCATCGACTTCAAAAATTTCAAAACGATAAGTCCAATCATCTGATACGAACTCTAAGAATGTGTCACCGACAATGGTTTCAAACTTACTTTCAGATGAAATTTCATTTTTGAAAAAGAATAGTCGACCTAAATCAATCAACTCTTTTTTAGATGGAAGGAGAGAGTGTTTGTAGGTGCTCAAATACTTACAGAATTGTCCCAACGAAGACTGAATCTGACAGATTGGAAATCTGTATCTGATGATAGAGGGAATAAGGTGGGAGTAGAGATATTGACCTTCTTTGTACTCTTCTAAGGACTTCAACTCTCCATACTCTGAGTAAGCCTTTTGTTGTCCGTCGTACTCACCGTTCTTATAATTTTCTTCGATGCGAATGTTGCCGTTTTCAAAGAACCACTTTTCGTAAATCCTCTTATTTTTCTTATATCGGAATATGGATTTAATTGAGCCGTTTCGAAAGTATTCGGTCCACTGCCCATCTATCTGACCGTTTGCGTATGTAACCTCTGAGTCCAAATTCCCATTAGGATAGTAGTGGGTCCGAACTCCATCAATCGGTTGAGGATAGACCTCATATTCTTCTTTCAATTGAAGGCTTCCATTGGGGTGGAAGATCTCTTCAAAGATCAACATTCCATCTTTATGAATGGTCTTTTCTGCTAAATCTCCATTTGGATACAGCCATTCAGTCACCCCATTCCATTTGCCTTCGGAATAATGGAGCACTTCCAAAAACCCACCTTTCCCCTCTTTGAATGCCGTTCCTTCAAAAGGGTCTGAAGTGAACTTCTTAAACGTCACCCCATTCAACTCATAGAGTTCGGTGTGTGGGATTCGATCAGAGGATCCCAATGCACTCAGTGGAAGAAGCAACAGAAGAAGGGGGACGATCAAAAATTTCATCAATTTTTCCTCATATCTCCCATCTTATTAAACCGATTATAGAATATACAATCTATAATGACTTTCTCTATATTATTGAGTTAAAACAGTAATTTGAATCCTATTTTACGGTGTACTTTAGAACTGATTATTTTAAGATTGATTCAGTCAGTTAGGTAATCAGTTTGGAGTGAAATTATGGGTTTGGGAAAACAGTCAAAGGTACTCAACAAATCTCAAATTGAGATGGTGTCCTCATACCTTCGATCAAAAAGGAACGGTTTAAGAAATCAAACCATCTTTCTGTTGTCAGTGAAGAGTGGTCTTAGATCGAAAGAGATCTCTCAATTGAGTTGGAAAGAGGTTTGTAACTCCAACGGTGAGGTCGACGAATACATCAACCTCACTAATCGGAGTTCAAAGGGTAAGAGTGGAAGGGTGATCCCACTCCATAAGGACGTTCGACAAAATTTGATTGAACTGTTGGATGACCATAAACGGTTCAGTGGTTTCAATATGGACACATCTTTTATTGTCCGTACTGAAAGATCACCATTCACCACCTCACAGACCATCGTAAATATGTTTCAAAGTTGGTATCGGAGGTTGGGTTTGGTTGGTTGTTCATCTCACAGTGGTCGTAGGACCTTCATCACCGAAACCTCAAAGAAGATATCATTGGTAGGTGGTTCACTAAGAGATGTCCAAATGATGGTAGGTCATTCATCCCTTCAAACAACCCAACGGTACATTGAAAGTGATAGTGAAAGTCAGAGGAAGGTTGTCGATCTGATCTGATCAGAGTTTGTTATCGCTCAATGAATCTTCATATTGAGATTTGTACTCATCTAATAAATCTTCCATTCGCTGTTTCGTCTCATCTGCAGTGAATAATTCACAATCAGTATGCCTTCGGTGTTTTCTCAAAAGTTTCCCCCAAAAACCCACCGAAGTGTCGGTTATAGTCAACCTAAGAGTTTTTCGGTCTAACTTATAAACATTGCCCCCCCAATAGATGTACTCAGCATCCGTTTGATACTTATGTCCGAAAGTTGACGAACCAAAACGGTCATTCGAACGATTAATGTAAATGCTCCACACATATGGTTTTCCCATAGATTCTAAAAAATAAAATCCGACTGAGTACGGTTCATCCTTACAAACAATTCCCTTTCCATTAACCCCATTGCTCCAACTCACAGAGGGGTTGAGCAAAATGACAGATATGGCAATTGCGGATAAGAAGTTCTTCATCATCTCATAAAACAGATCGTAAGAACGAAAAGTCGTCAACACCCATCGTCTGAAGTGAAAGCAAAAGTCAGAGGAAGGTTGTGGACCTAATTTAGGTCTACAACTCTTTCGATATCGTATTTGTATCTCCGACCTTCCTTAAATGATTCCCAAAAGATTTTACTGAATTCTAAATCGTCTTTGATGGGTTTCCATTTTTGACTAATGGGGTCTTCATAAAACACCTTATCAATATCTTTGGATCGATCGATGAATAGAGAGACCTTTTCGTCATCTGTCATTTCACCGTCATTTATTCGGTCATCCCAATAACGACAAACTTCTGAATATCTCTTCAAACCTTCTTCTGAGAGGAGAGGAAATCCAAACTTCTCCTCAATCTCACTTAATTGGTCTTCGATAGTTTTGAGTTTGTGATCGACCTTCTCTCTGACAGTCATTCCGTCAGTACTTACGAAGTCACCAACTGCATCAAAGTTGTTTTGTGGGTGGGTCTGATACATCGGTTTATTCCTCACCCATATTGATGAAGGGGGTGAGATGATCGACATCATATTTGGAGACTTCCCTCAAAAAGATAATTTCCGTCAATTCGTCAATGTCTACGGATGTTGGATTGATCGAAATTAGGAGATCCCTAACAAAACATTGAACTCCACTTAGAAGACGTTCGAAATCGATACCTCTGAGGTTCTCAACTCCACCTTTCTCTTCAATCTCCTTCAAAAAGATTTGGACCATTTCGATCATTTCTTTGGTTCGTTCGGTGATTTGGTCGGTCATAATTTAATTCCTTTTAAGAATGGATAAGGACCAATTCCCTATCTCTATTGTTCTTCTATTATATCTGATATTGTGTAATGAAATTAGGACAGTAGACGTTGAAAAGAGGTGTCCCTAAGTGACCAAATACCTCCAAATCAAATCAAAACGACAACACATTCGGTTGTGGTTTGAGTGTTACAAAATCTGTCTCACTCAACCTCAGTACTCAGACAATTTGAGTAAATCGAAGTCGTTCTATGATGAGTGGGGTGATGTTACAGACATCGAATTCGGTGATTGGTGGAAAGGTAAGAAGTACCTATTCGATGATCTCTATGTGAAAGAGGTCGATAAGGTTTCGAAGAACCCCAACACCATCAATCTCAACATTCCACTCAACCAAAAGATCTCCACCATTATGAAAGAGGTGAAGGAGATCGTTGAAAATCGACAGACCGAAAAGTTGGTTGAGTTAGGGATTGATCCAACCACACAAAAATCAACCAATCTGAATTTTGGAAAGTACACCTTCTCCAAAAAGGAGATTAAAGGTCGGTTCATTCATCAGAATATTGAGATGTACAAAATCTATCTCAAACACAACAAACCACCGATCAATAGGGACTTCCTCATAACGATGTATGAGGACTTCAACAGACGTCCTAAGACGGTCATCCTTAACACCCTCTATCTGTTGAATGAGGAATTGTACGAATTGAAGAATGTCGATTTGGACAACTCAATTCGGACAATTCGGAGGGGTTTTAAGGAAGTTGAGAAGATACTGAACAACGTCAGTTTGGGACGGTTCCCATAGATTTTTCTAAGTGGGGTAGAATTGATGGGTCTGAGTACCGTCTCACAATCTCAATTTCTGATTTCGTAAGTTGAGAGAGTTGATGTTTCCGTCTTTTGTTTCTTTCAATTCTCTCTGATAGAGACATTTGTTTCTGTTTGTGACGGAGGTATGTGTGGGTCATATCTTCGTAAGAGTTTCTGTATCTTTTTGCTCTTCTGACATCACCAATTGATTGGGACATTAAACGTCTAATGTCTTTCATATGAGATGATGGTGAAGGTGATATTTCGACGGTGGTGAAGGGTGCTTCAAACATCGTTTGTTTCTTTCGTTTCTGTTCATTTGATACATCTATTATATGAAATTTGGGGGTCCGAACTTAGGACAACAGACTGTCTAAAGAGGTGTCCTAACCGTTGGTGGACAACAAAAAAACCACCTCAACGATGCGGATCGTTGAGGTGGTTTGGTGGTCGGAGACTATCTCAATGATGGGTAAGGACATCATTATCTGTAAGAACCATATGATCCCTCTTCTAAGTCTCCGAACACATCCGACGTTTCATAATATGTGTATTCATCCACCAAACATCTTTCAGTTTGGTGCTGAATGATGGAGATGATTTTTGAGACGTCGTTCATTCCATATCGAACGAAATGATCAGTCTCACCTCCATTGATGTGTCCCCAAAGGTAGTTTCCTTTGTAGGAAATACGAAATCTGTAATGTTCTCCAATGGGTATCTTTCCATCGTCTAAGAAAGTGTTTCTGTTGTTAGGATCTTCAATTTGAAAATCCAAACCTTCGATCTTCATTGGTAGTTGCACAATCTCACCGATCCGAATTGGGTCACCTTTAACGATGTAATCTGTAGACATTTGTTCACTCCTATTTCTGTCTTTTGATACATCTATTATATGAAATTTGGGGGTCCGAACTTAGGACAACAGACTGTCTAAAGAGGTGTCCCTGGATTCTGAATAAACATCCTCTCAACGACTCTCAGAACGTCGTAGAACACCCCTAAGACGTTGGGTGTAGGCAACCACATAGAATTGAAGAGGGTGGATCAGAGGGTGTTATTCAAACAAAAAATCTATTTTTGATTTTTGGTCTTTTGAGAATGAGTTTTTGGTGATCTCCGAA
The DNA here is from genome assembly GCA_040839025.1 of Alphaproteobacteria bacterium LSUCC0719. Lineage (NCBI taxonomy): Bacteria > Pseudomonadati > Pseudomonadota > Alphaproteobacteria > Alphaproteobacteria bacterium LSUCC0719. Next base: position 50,779 of record JBFPJN010000006.1, on the reverse strand, counting down.
ACCACATTTGGATCTCTGTTTCGTAGATGACCATAATATTGTTCGATCATCTCCACAGATGTTCCGACATTGGATGACAGTTGGTAGACGTTTACCCCTTCCATCAACCTCATTGTTATGTAGGTGTGACGGAGTGAGTAAGGAGTTCGTCTTTTTCCATCTTCATCTAAAGAAAGTCCCACTTCATCTAAGAGTGAGTTGAATGATCCCTTATAGGATTTGATTGGACGTCCATTAGGATTGACCAATACAGATTCCGATTTGTTTGGTGGATGACCTAATTCGTTTGATCTGAAGTTCCATAACCTTTGGAAGTACCTTTCGATACCAACATTACAAATTACGTCTCTTCTATCCGTCTTTCCTTTGACCGAAATAACGACTCTTTCGTCACCCAACATATCTTTGGTGGTGGAGATGTCAGACCACTTCAAACTCCGACATTCTGTTCCACATCGAATTCCACTGTTTCCCAAAATTAGGATGAAGTGTTGGGTGTAAAACCTTTGTCTACTAATCCGACTATTGGGGTGATTTATCCAACCCCTCATATGTTCGTAAAGTAGTCTCCACTCCTCCTTTGAGAAATCGGACCTACTGTTGATTTTCATTTGTGGTTTTGGAATTGGTGGAACGTCCGAAAGGTAACCCTTCCTCCGTCCAAATTGGAGAATCTTTCCCATCACCGTTTGGTGATGTCTGACAGTCACATTCGAATGATTGTGTTCCCTAAACTGATGGGAAACAAAGTTGGTCATCTTATCTTCGGTGATCTCATCGATAGGTGTCTTACCGTAAAAAGGGATCAAATGGTTCCTACAGATTTGGATATTGTTGTCGATGTATTGTTGGGATTTGTCTTTGTAGATGAGATCACAATCGTTGATGAACTCTGAGACGACTTTATCAAATGGAGGTGATCTTAGGACTTCACCTCTACGAACTTTACCTTCCAACTCATAATACAAATCCTCTGAAAACCTCTTTCCTTCATTGAAGTCGGAGGTCTTAGTTGATCGGATTACATATCCTTTAGTGTTGGGGATTTTGAGACGAACATTCCATTTTGGGTTCTTAAGATGGGGACGACGAAACATAACGATCCGACCGTCATTTCTGAGGTCGGTGTAGTCATCGTAGTTCTTCGATTTGGTGTCCATAAAATGATAGTAATTTGAGTGATGGTGAAAGTAAAATTTGTTAATGATTTGTTAATCGCATATTTCGTATAGGGAAGATCAATAATTTTCTTAACTAATTGATTTAATATAGTATTAGAATAGATATAGACATAAAGCAATATATTCCTAATCTGTAGGTAGGGGGTTCGAGTCCCTCCGGGATCACCATCTTTCCTGTCAGCGCGGCCAGCCCCGGCACCCCGGCACCCTGGCCCCCGGCGCGCCATCACCCTGCCCGCCATCATCCCGCCTCTAAAACCGGCTGGCATGTGCCGTCCTGCATTGTCTTGTCTCAGAACCGTAAAAACTGGTATACCAAATACAGAAACAGTGGCTTCAGGGGATAAGGGGGACGTCACATGGTTACGATAAAATCGATTCGCGCCCGGGTCTGGAACTGGAAGGGGCCGACCGTACCGCCACAGGGAAATTTCTGTACCAACGCTTCCGATATTCTGGGTGACCGCGGCGATGCCATGCAGTCCTTCCGTTTTCACCAGTGGCTGACCTGTGAGGTTGAAGCCAGCGACGGCACTGTCGGCATTGGCAATGCGGCACTGGCGCCGAGCCTTGCAAAGAAGGCAATCGACGAATTCTATGCACCGATGGTGATTGGCCAGGACCCCTTCGATTATGCCTATCTGTGGGAGAAGATGTATCGCCGCACGCATGCCTGGGGCCGCAAGGGTGTCGGCATGGTGGCGATCTCGGCAATCGACATCGGCATCTGGGATCTGATGGGCAAGCTTGTTGGCAAGCCTGTTTTCAAACTTCTCGGTGGGCGCACCAAGGACAGCATCCCCTGCTACTACTCGAAACTCTATGCCGGGCCAATCAAGGACATGCAGGCTGAGGCCGAAGCGGCGATGAAGAACGGCTATACCGGTTTCAAGACGCGGTTCGGCTATGGGCCGCGCGACGGTATGGCCGGCATGCGCGAGAATATCAAGCGCGTCGAGGCTGTCCGCGAGGTCATCGGATGGGAGCGCGACCTGATGCTCGAGGCCTATATGGGCTGGAACCTCGACTATACCCGCCGGATGATCCCGAAGCTTGAAAAGTTCGAGCCGCGCTGGCTCGAGGAGCCGGTGATCGCTGATGATCTGCGCGGCTATGCCGATTTGAACCGCGGACCGATTCCGATTTCGGGTGGCGAACATGAATATTCGCTTCTCGGCTGCGCGCAGCTGCTGCAGGAAAAGGCGGTATCGGTACTGCAATATGACACCAACCGGGTCGGTGGCATCACCGCGGCGCAGAAGATCAACGCCGTTGCCGAGGCGCATCAGATACCGGTCATCCCGCATGCCGGCCAGATGCATAACTACCATCTGACGATGGCCAACATGAATTGTCCGATCGCAGAATATTTCCCGGTCTTCGATGTCGAGGTTGGCAACGAGCTGTTCTACTATATCTTTGAAGGTGATCCGGATGCCGTTGATGGTCATCTGCAGCTTGATGACAATCTGCCGGGTCTCGGGATCACCATTACAGACAGGCATCTCGAGCATTTTGATATTGAGGAATAGAGGCGCGCCGGACCGGCGGGAGGTGTTGGGTGGCAGATGACCCGTCGGAGTCACATCGGCTTCTGAGCCTTGGCGTCACCATCGCGATTGCCGAGATTTTGCTGACAGTTGGTATCTCGGCGCTGGTCAAGCTTGTCGCGCCGGAAATCGACACTGTCACGGTGCTGCTGTTCCGCTATGCGCTTTGTCTGCCGCTGCTTGTCGTGATGGCGCTTTGGCAGCGTCGCCGGCAGGCCTTCAGCGTTGCCGCGCCGCGTATTCTTGCGGTGCGGGTTGCAGCCGGGCTTGCCAGCCTGACCTGCTTCTATGCGGCGCTCGATCTGATGTCGCTTGCCAAGGTGACGGTGCTGTTCCAGACGATCACCCTGTGCGTGACCTTTCTGGCTCCTTTCATGCTGCAGGAACCTGTCGGATGGCGCCGTTGGTCAGCTGTCATTGTGGGATTTGGCGGGACGCTGATCCTGCTGGAGCCGGGCGCTGCGGGGTGGAGCCTTGCCGGCGTGCTGGTCGGGCTTGGGTCACCCTTTTTCGGGGCCATCATGATGATCATGCTTCGCCGGCTTGGTCAGCATGACAGCCCGGCAACGACGGCCGTTTGGTATAATGGCACCGGTGCGGCGCTGTTTCTTGCGCTGGTGCTGGTCTGGGATGCATCGCTGCCGGCAACGCCGCGTGATATCATGATCCTGGTGCTGATTGGTGTGCTGTCGAGCTTTCAGCAATTCTTCATTGCTTTCAGCCACAAGCTGGCCCCCGCCAGCCTGCTGGCCCCGCTTCGCTACCTGTCGATACCATTCGGCATCGTTGCCGGCATCCTGTTCTTTGACGAGGTGCTGAGCGTGGCCGTTCTGGTCGGCAGCGGGGTCGTTGTCGCCTCATCCATATTCATTCTGCGCCGTGAACGCGTGCGCCGGGACTCGGCCCGCGCAGGCTGAATGTGACGGATGCTGACGGCAGCTGTCAGGAAAACAGCCCGTCATGAAGCTTGCGAAGTTCCGCCTTCTGGACCTTGCCCATGCTGTTGCGCGGCAGCGCGTCGACAAATATGACTGATTTCGGCTGTTTGAATTTCGCCAGCTGGGTCGATAATGTCGTCTCAATCGCGCTGGCCTCGAGTGCCGGATCCTCACGGACAACAACGGCGACAACGGCCTCGCCAAAATCGCGGTGCGGCACGCCGATAACCGCACTTTCCAGAACGCCGTCAATGGCGTCGATCATCCCCTCGACCTCCTTTGGATAGACGTTCAGCCCGCCGGAAATGATCAAATCCTTGTCGCGCCCTACAATGCTGATATAGCCGTCGGCGTCGCGCACAGCCATGTCGCCGGTGATGAAAAACCCGTCTTCACGAAAGGATTCGGCTGTTTTCTGTTCCATTTCCCAATAGCCCAGAAAGACATTGTCACCGCGCAGCTCGATGATTCCGATCTCGCCATCGGCAAGCTCGGCGCCTGTTGTCGCGTCGGCAATCCGCAGCTCGACGCCCGGCAGCGGAAAGCCGACCGTGCCGGCCCGCCTGTCACGGTCATAGGGGTTCGAGGTACACATATTGGTTTCCGTCATGCCATAGCGCTCGAGAATGGCCTTGCCGGTGCGGTCCTGGAACTGCCGATGCGTCTCGGCCAGAAGCGGGGCCGACCCGGAAATGAACAGCCGCATATGCGCTGTTGCCTCGCCGTTGAAACCGTCACTGTCCAGAAGCCGTGTATAGAAGGTCGGCACACCCATCATCGTGGTTGCCTGTGGCATCCAGCGAAGCGCCGTCTCGGCCGAGAATTTTGGCAGGAAGATCATCGACCCACCGACCATCGCCAGCAGGTTGCTGGCCACGAACAGGCCATGCGTGTGATAGATCGGCAGCATGTGGAGAAGCACATCATCCGCCGTGAAGTGCCAGTAATCGCGCAGCACCTCGGCATTTGACAGCAAATTGCGGTGGCACAGCTTGGCACCCTTGGACCTGCCCGTGGTCCCCGAAGTATAGAGAATGGCGGCAAGATCCTCCGCGCCGCGCGGCACCGCGACAAAGTCCGGATCCTGAGTGGCGGCGGCCTCGGCAAGGCTGCCGCCTTCATCGGCGTCAAGGGTGAACAGCGTGGCCCCGCCGCGTGCGGCAAGCGGTGCCACGGCGTCGGCAGCGGCAGAGCCGGCGATGACGATGCGCGGCTTCGCGTCACCAAGGAAATAATCAAGCTCGGCGGCGGTATAGCCGGTATTCAGTGGCAGATAGACACCGCCTGCCTTGACCGTGGCCGCGTAGAGCGCCAGCAGCATCACCGATTTGTCGGCCTGAACGGCAACCCGGTCACCAGGGGCCAGCCCCGCGGCAGTCAGAAGTCTGGCAAGCCTGTTGGTGAGCGCGGTGAAATCGGCAAAACTCACCTCGCCGGTATCCGTGTAGAGAAATGTTTTGCTGCTGCTGGCATGCTGTCCGAACACACCGTCATAAAGATGATTGGTCATGGCTGCCTACGGGTCCTGTCTTGTGTGGTCCGGCGTTACGCCGGAAGCGGGTATCAGGTCAAGTCAAAACGGGCGTAGAGTTCGGCTGGCGCGTCATGCGCCGCCATTTCCGCTTTCATCAGGGAACACAGCCTGTCCTGGACCGACCTGTCGGCAAGTGGCGAACGCTGGCCGGGGTCGCTGTCGAGATCGTAAAGCACCGTATGGGCGTCGGCAAATCCGCCCTGGCGCGGCGAACGCTTGGCATCGGCACGCGCCGGAAGACGAAGCACCGGTGCCCCGCGGGTGAAATCGAATCCGCGGTGAAGGGTCGCCGGCGTCAGCTCCTCGATGGTGAAAAGGCTGCGGTTGTGCGCCGGCATCAGCGTGTATTCGAACAGCTCGTGGCTTTCCATGTCGTCCGGATACCGGAAATATGTGTAGCGTCCGTCGGTGGCGTTGATGGCGCCGCCGAAAATGCCGTAGAGCGCGATCTTGCGTATAGGCGCGGCGCTGCCCTCACATAGCGGCAGCAGCGACCGGCCCCGAACATGCGGGCCCGCCTCTTCACCGTGGAGATCGAGCAGAGTCGGCATCAGGTCGATGGTCTGCGTCAAGGCCGAAACGCGGCGTCCGCCGGGTGTGCCGGGAAGGCTGATCATCAACGGTATGCGCGCGACCTCGTTATAGAAAGGCATCCGGTTCTTCGCCCACCAGTCATGTTCGGCCAGCAGGAACCCGTGGTCGGTGGTCAGGATGACCGCCGTGTCGCGCCAGCCATCCGTGGCGTCAAGATGGTCAAGGATTCGTCCCAGCTGCGCGTCGCACAGCCGCACCAGCGCGGCATAGTTGGCGCGCAGCTCGGCGACTTCCTGCGGTGTTTCCTCAACATTCCGGTAGCGCGGCCAATCAAGGGTCGGCCCATCATAGCCGGTATGCCCGTCGCGATAGCCGGGTGGCGCATGGAACGGCTCGTGTGGATCAAAGGTTTCCATCTGCAGGAGCCATCGATCCTCGTCACCATTCTCCTCAAGGAAGGTCAGCGCGGAATCGACACAGCGAACGACCGGAAAGTCACGTTCACACGAGATCCGCGTCCGGTTGATCATGCCCTGGAGCCGGTGCCCGTCGCGATGGTCCTCGAATTGCAGCGGGTGGTACTGCGCGCGAAACCGCTCGATCGGCGGTGCCACCATCGCCGCCCAGGGATCCGATTCCTGGCCGCGGATAAAATCCCAGCTGGAATAGCGCGTATGGTAGGTGGCCCCGCCATCCTCGAAATAGTGATAATGGTCCGACACAAGATGACAGTAGGTGCCGCCACCATCCAGCTGTGCCGCAAAGCTGTCGTCGAATGGCTCCAGCGGCCCCCAGCTGCGGTGCAGGAAATTCAGCCTGCCTGTCTGCATGTCACGCCGCGCCGGCATACAGGGAAGCGAGCCGGCGTAATGCGAGTCGAAGATCGTCGAACGGGCGGCAAGCCTGTCGAAATTAGGCGTCGGAATGCTGCCACCATAGGCTCCGAGCGCCGATCTGTTGAGGCTGTCGAAAAGCAGAAACAGTGTCTTCATGACCTTGGAAACCGCCTTTCCGGCGCATTGGGGCGCGACCGAACATCACGGCCTGCATGTGGTGGCAAGATTTGAATTGACTTCAAAAAAGCTATCGTCTTCTAATTTGGTATACAATATTTTTTGAACGCTGGCGGGCTGTTATGCCGTACCAGCGATCCCCGAGACGAGTTGATCATGCCGTTTGAACCTGCCAGTGATATCCTGTCCGACTACACCGTTCTTGATCTGACCCGGGTGCGGTCTGGCCCGACCTGCGTTCGCCAGCTTGCCGACTGGGGCGCCAATGTGATCAAGATTGAAAACCCCGATACCGCCGGTTCAGATATGGGCGGTTCGCGTCAGGGATCGGACTTCCAGAACCTGCATCGCAACAAACGCTCGATGATCCTGAATCTGAAGGATCCCGATGGGGTGGCGATCTTCAAGAAGATGGCTGCCACCGCCGATGTGGTGGTGGAGAATTATCGCCCGGATGTGAAATTCCGCCTTGGCATCGATTATGAAACGCTGCGCATCGACAATCCGCGGCTTGTCTATGCGTCGATCTCGGGTTTTGGTCAGGATGGCCCGCTGGCTGGCAGACCGGGCTTTGACCAGATCGCCCAGGGTATGGGCGGGCTGATGTCCATCACCGGCGCCCCCGGAGAAGGCCCGATGCGCGTCGGCATTCCCATCGCGGATCTCACAGCTGGCGGCTTTGCCGCGCAGGGTGTCCTGCTGGCGCTTCTCGGTCGCGAGAAGACAGGTGAAGGTCAATGGGTACAGACCTCGCTGCTTCAGGCGCAGATTGCGATGCTTGATTTCCAGGCGGCACGCTGGCTGATGGACGGTGATGTGCCAAAGCAGGCCGGAAACGATCATCCGACATCGATCCCGACCGGGGTGTTCACAACCTCGGATGGCTATATCAATATTGCCTGTGCCGGCCAGCATATCTGGTTGCGGCTGAAGGACGAGCTGGCGGACCCACGGATGGATCACGAGGATTATGCCGATCAACCGTCACGCAGCAAAAACCGCGCCTCACTGAATGCCATCATCAACGAGAATACATCCCGGAAGAGCAGCGATTACTGGGTGGAACGGCTTGCCGAGATCGGCGTTCCCTGTGGTGAAATCAACAATATCCAGCAGGTCTTCGAAAATCCGCAGGTCCAGCATCTTGGCATGGCGCGTGATGTTGTCAGCCAGGAACGCGGCCCCTCGCAGATTGTCGGCCAGCCAATCAAGATGAGCCGGTCCCGGGCCGAGATCCGCCGTCCACCACCGACAAAGGGTCAGCATACTGCCGAAATTCTGGCGGAGTTTGGATATTCTGAAGATGAAATCGGCAGCTTTGCGTCACGGGGAATCACATGAAATTCGACCAGTTTACAGCCCATGCCGACGGCAAGCTGCTGACAGGCATTGTCGCGCGTGTCGGCCATGTTGTGATCAACAATCCGGAACGCCATAACGCCATCTCGCTGGCGATGTACCGGGCCGGTGCCGAGGAAGTGGCCCGTATGGCTGCCGATCCGGAAGCAAGGCTTCTGGTCATTCGGGGGGCTGGCGGCAAGGCTTTTGCCTCTGGCGCGGATATTTCGAAATTCGAAAATGAACGTTCAAGTGCCGAGGATGTCGAGATCTACGCCCAGGCCAGCAAGGCATTCTATGATGCTGTCTTCACCTTTCCCAAACCGACCGTCGCGGTGATCCAGGGTTATTGTATCGGTGGCGGTATGGGGCTGGCTGTCGCCTGTGACCTGCGGCTGTGCGAGGATAAAAGCCGGTTTGCCGTGCCGGCCGCCAAGCTTGGTGTCGGCTATGGTTATGAAGGCATCAGGCGGCTGGCCCAACTTGTCGGCCCGTCGATGGTGAAGGAAATTTTCTTTACCGCCCGCCAGTTCAGTGCTGCCGAAGCCTATGAGATGGGTTTGGTCAACAGGGTACTGGCACCACAGATGCTGACAGCCTATGCCGATGACTATGCCAGGCGGATCAGCGAGAATGCCCCGCTGACAATCGAATCGGTGAAAGCCATCACACAGTCGCTGCAGGGTGACGAGGCGGATCGTGATCTCGATGCGCTCGCTGCGCTGGTGAAGGGATGTTTTGACAGCGACGACTATATCGAGGGGCGGCGGGCCTTTATGGAGAAGCGAAAGCCAAAATTCACCGGCAGCTGACAGGCGCTGTCCATATGTGGCTGGCAAAGCAATTTTAGGGGGAACTTATGACCGGCATGACATTGAAAGACAGGATAGGCATCGATCTTGGTCGGCGGTTGCCACTGGAGGACGGGATCCGCTGGGCCGCCGAGAATGATGTCCGTATCATTGACGCGCAGACCGATATTGCACCGAATGCGCTCGAAACATTTGATGACGCGAGATGCGGAACGGTCTGCGACCTGCTTGCCGAGACGGGGATCAGTTTTGGCCTCCACACGCTGTCAGGCGTCAATGTTGCCGAAATATCCCCCTTCTGTCGTGACGCTGTCGACAGCTACATGAAGGCCTATATCGACCTCGCACCGAAGCTTGGCGCGAAGTGGATCGTCGTTCATGGCGGATATCATTTCACCGCCTGCCGCAAGATCAGGATGCAGGCCGCGATCGACAGATTGCGCCGCATCGCCGATTACGCCGCCGAGCGTGATGTTCTGCTGCTGCTGGAGAACCTGAACTGGGAACCGGTGCTGGCCGAGGTCAATTACATGCCCGTGACACCGGCTGAATGCATGCATTTCTTCCGCGAGATCGACAGCCCGTCGGTGCGGTGGTCCTTCACGGCGAACCATGCGCATTTCCTTCCCGGAGTGGGGATTGCCAATTTCATCGACGCGATGGATTTCAGCCTCTGTCACGAGGTGCGGCTTGCCGACAATAACGGATCCTACGAGATTCATCAGCAACCTGGTGATGGCACGATCGATTTTGGTGCCATGTTCAAGAAGATCGAAGGCATGGGCTATACCGGCCACTACACAAACGGGTTTGGGTCGATCGACGACATGCTGGCCGGCCGTGAATACATGGTCGAGCGGGCCAAAGAGGCTGGAGTGAAGGTCGACTAGACCGGGATTGGCGAAGGAAATCGGCTCCCGTGACGGCCCGGGTCCGATTTTCGCAACATAAAGGCGATCGCAGGTTGAAGATGGGACATTTTACTCATTGTTACGCAAATTTTTTTGGTATACCGTATTCTAATTAGGCGCAGAAAAACGCCGCGAGATGGGTTCCCGGTATGGCCAGCCTGTTGGTGGCGACCACGGTGTCCTAACAGCCGAAGCTGGATCAACCCGGCGAGGCACGAAAAGAAGCGATATGAAGCAAACTTCTGGGAGGAAACAATGCTCAGCAAAAAGAAAATTCTTTCGGTCGGCATCGGCATTGCGTCGATGGCCGGCGTTATGGCGATGTCCTCGGCTCCTGTCGTAGCCGCCGAAGGCACGATTGAAGTCGTGACCCATGCTGGTGCGGGTGGTGGCACAGACGTGAACGCCAGAATGATGATGATTCGCACTCGCCGTGCTCTAGAGCAGGACATGGTTGTTGTAAATAAGCGTGGCGGCGGTGGCGCTGCGGCGATGAATTATTTCAAAACACGTCCGGCTGATGGCAACTCCATCCTGATGTTTACGGTTGGCCACGCGATTACTATGGCCGCAGGCAAAACCAACTTAACTCTTGATGAGATGGCTCCACTTGGACGTGGTACTAACGACCCGCAGATCTTGATGGTGAATTGTAAGACTACAAAATATAAGACACCTGAAGAGTTTGTTGCTGGCGTAAAAGCAGGTGATAAGCTGACTTATGGCGGAACACAGTCAGGCACAATTGACCATATCACTGTGTATTTGTGGGCCAAGGCTATGGGTCAGCCAATGCCAAATTATGTTCCATTTGGTGGAGGCGCTGAACTGGCCACACAGCTAGTTGCTGGTGCAGTAGACGTTGGTACGCTAAACCTTTCTGAAGCTTCATCTCAAGTTGAATCAGGCGATATTTGCCCGATGGTCATCCTTGATAGAAACCCAATGGCGCCAATTCCACAGGCTAAGACATCCATTGAAATGGGCATTGATCTTGAACTGGCCACTGTTCGCGGTTACGCCACTCACTCTGGTGTTGATAAGGCACGCCGTGATGAGTTGGAAGCTGGCATGATGAAGGCAATGAACCATTCGCTCTATCAGGCTTACCTGACTAACTCAGGTCTTGATTCAACTTCGCCGATGGGTGCAGAGGAATGGGGTAAGCAGATGAAGATGATGGTGAATGAATTTGGGCCCGCCCTAAAAGAAATGGGCTTGGTGCAATAATCATCATTCAGGCAACTATATGCGCTCCCGCATAGATTTGCGGGGGCGCCTTTTTCGGGGAAAATGGACAGGCCATGATTAAACAACAAATCGTGCCAGTTGTGCTGACGATTATTTCCGTTGTGATCATTTATCTGGCACTGCAGTTAGATTTGTCGCCGCCGATGATTGTCGGTGACAGTATGCAACCCCGCTCATTCCCTATATTTTTAATGGTTCTTAATCTGATCCTAACAGCCATTCTTGCTTATCAGATTAACAAGGCCCCGCCAAAAGTTCCTGAGCCCATGAATCGGGTAACCTGGTTATCCATGATTCTAATGGTCCTATTTTATGGGCTGACTGTATCCACTGATATGTTTATCGCCATTGCTGTAGTGATGTTTTTGCTGTCATTGGCTTGGGGCGAACGACGTTTGTTCATTGCTGCAGCAAATGCGTTTCTTACACCATTTCTTATATTTCTTTTATTTGACAATGTTCTGCGCATTCGGTTTCCACGTGGGATTCTGATGAACTGGTATTACGGATAAGGAGACGAACTGATGTATGAAGCGTTGTCTGCTCTAGGCTCAGTGGTCTTAGATCCCTACTTGCTGTTTCTTATTTTTGCGACGACTGTTATTGGCATTGTTATTGGGGTATTGCCTGGGCTCGGAGCTACCACCGGGGCAGCGTTGCTGCTGCCTTTCACACTAACAATGGAGCCTGTGCATGCGATTGCTGTATTGGCTACGATTTATGTTTCAGCTACCTTTGCAGGCTCAATCACAGCTATTCTCATCAACACGCCGGGAACTTCCGCGGCTGCCGCAACTACTTTTGATGGTTTTCCATTGGCCCAGCGTGGTGAAGCTGGACGAGCATTGGGTATTGCTGTCATTTCCTCGACCTTTGGTGGCGTTGTCTCTGTCATTGTGCTGTGTTTTGCCGCCCCCTTGCTGGCGCGTGTGGCTTATGAGTTCCGCCCGCCTGAATATTTTGCCCTAACAATTTTTGGCCTTTCAATGCTGGCAAGCATCAGTTCTGGCGGTGCTGTTAAAAATCTTATAGGTGGCGTGTTCGGTGTCTGGCTATCAACCATCGGAGCTGAACGTGTGACAGCGATTGAGCGGTTCATGTTTGGCAATTATGAATTGTATGAGGGATTGTCCTTTGTGCCGGTGATGATTGGTCTTTTTGCAATGTCAGAATTACTGGTCCAGTCAAAAACGGCTAATCAGGCTGCTGAGTATATAAAGATGAAGGCTGTTCAGCTGCCTAGCCGAGCGGATTACAAAAAAGTTTGGAAGACGGTTGTGCGTTCATCAGGCATTGGCACCTTTATTGGTATTCTGCCTGCGGAAGGGGCAACAGTTGCATCAATGATCGGCTATTCTGAAGCAAAAAGATGGTCCAAGAATAAAGAGGAATTCGGCAAAGGGTCTATTGAAGGTATCGCAGGTGCTGAATCTGCCAATAATGCAGCCACGGGCGGGGCGATGGTACCAACTATGGTTTTAGGTATTCCCGGAAGTGGAACAACAGCGATTATCCTAGTCGGCTTAATGGTGCATGGTCTACGCCCAGGACCTTATTTGTTTAATGAACAAGTGACAGCCGTCTATCAGATTTTTGGGTCAATGTTTGTTGCTAATATAGTGTTCCTATTAATGGGTCTTTACGCTGCAAAAATCTTTGCCCGCATTTCGCTTGTCCCATCTGCAATCTTATGGCCGATTGTGTTTGCCTTGTCTGTCATTGGAGCCTATGCGCTGAACAATTCGATGCTCGATATCTGGATTGTATTGATTTTTGGCGTAATCGGGTTTTTAGCTCGCCGTTTTGGGTTTGCTGTTGCACCGATTGCTGTTGGTCTCATCCTGGGCAAAATGGTTGAGGTCAATCTGCAAAATTCACTAAAGATCTTCAATGGGGAATGGTGGCAGATTTTCACTCAACCTCTGGCAGTATTCTTCCTTGTACTGGCCTTCCTCGGGCTGTTCGGCTCGCAGATTTTCAAGCTGATTACTGGTGGAAAAAAGGCTGCTAACTAGGCGGCTCTTCGGTCAGATAACGTAGCTCTGCAGACGTTCGGTGTTCAGCTCGAATCCAAGACCGGGTTCCTCACCCATTTTCAGCCAGCCATCTGCCGGTTCAGGCAGGCCGTCATAAATCAGGCGGCAGGCCTCCACTGAAGAATAGTGATATTCGACAAGGCCGCCATTCGCGACGCCGGCCTGCAGATGCGCATTGAAAAAGGGCCACGCGCCCCCATTATCGACCCCGACATTGAACCCGGATGCCAGTGCGGCGATTTTCTGACATTGCGTAAAGCCGCCGGTGATGACTACATTCGGCTGGATGATATCGACCGCGCCGGCGATCAGCATGTCGCGAAAGCGATAGGAATGTGCCTCGTTCTGGCCACAGGCAACCCGCATCCCTGTCTGACGGCGCAAATCGGCCATCTGGCGAACGTCATTCTGGGTGATCGGCTCTTCAAAGAAGGTGATGTGATAGGGTGTCAGCGCTGTCGCAAGTTCGACCGCATGGAAATAATCAAGGCTGCAATTGGCGTCGATGAACAGTTCGGCATCGGGTCCGGCGGCATCACGAACGGCGGCGACGCGGCGCTTGTCTTCGATGATGACATCACTCAGCAGCCGCGGTTCGTCCCGCCGTTGCAGCGCGCTGTTGCCAACTGTCATCTTCAATCGGGAAAAGTCGCGCTTCATCCATGCCTCGGCGGCATGTGGCAGCTCGTCGGTTTCATAAAACCCGAATCCGAAAGTGGCGTAGACGGGACACAGGTCGCGGGCGCCGCCAAGAAGTCGCCAGATTGGCTGGCCTAGCGCCTTTCCCTTGATATCCCAGAGGGCAATATCCAGGGCGGCGATGGCGTGCATGCCAATGCCACTCTGGCCACGCGGCACCAGCGACCAGTAGAGCCTGTCCCATATCCGGTCGTTATTGAGCGGGTCCATGCCCATGATCGCGGGGGCAGCGATACTCTCGACAGCTGTCTGAATGGGCTTTGCCGGTCCGATGGACGTAATGCCGTGACCGGTGATACCAGTATCGGTCTCGATCTCAACAACACAAGCCTGATGGCGCGCGCTCTTTGCCGGCGTGGTGATGTCCAGCGACATTTCGAGATTCAGCGCGTAGGCGCGGATGGCGGTTATTTTCATCAGGCCGCACCGTCCCAATGGCCGACCATGTCGCATGCAATGTCAAAGGCGGCACGCGTGGCGCCGACATCAGCCGTGCCTGTCCCGGCTATGTCGAATGCGGTGCCATGGGCCGGCGTCGTGACCGGAAAGGGGATGCCCCCCTGAACGGTCACACCGCGATCAAAGCCCATCAGCTTCAACGCAATCTGTCCCTGGTCGTGATACATGGTGATGATGCCGTCGACGTCACCTGCCTTGGCTTTCAGGAACACAGTGTCAGACGGCCATGGACCGTCGACATTCAGCTGCTGCTGACGGAGAGCCTCGACCGTCGGCGTGATCACCTCGATCTCTTCCATCCCAAAATTTCCATTATCGCCGGCATGCGGGTTCAGCGCCGCGACCGACAATCGTGGGCGTGTCAGGCCGGACCGTTTCAGCGTCCGGTCGATCAGATGCACCGCCTCGGTGATCCGGTGACTATTGATGTAGTCGGGAACATCCTTCAGCGGAATGTGACTGGAAACCCGGCTGGTCCAGATGCCATTCAGGGTATTGAGTTCGGAGATATATGTATCGACCCCGAGAAACTCGGCCATGTAGTGAAGCTCATCCTCATGGCCAAGCCCAGCCTCAATCAGGGCGGCCTTGTTGAAAGGTCCAAAGGTGATGGCATCAATGATGCCGTCGCGGGCCATTTCCAGAGCGCAGTTCAGATTGCCAAGCGCCGAGCTGCCATTGGCAAGCGTGACCTCGGCAAGACGGACATCCTCCGGCGCAATCGTCTCGCGGTTGTGAAGTGCCACCCCGTCAAGGCAGGTCCAGTCGCCACCCACGGCGTCACACTCGGTCATTTCAATGTCGAGGCCAGCCTGCGCCTGCCCCATTTCAAACAGATGGCGGTCACCGATCAGCAGGATATCGGCCTGATCGCGCACCCCATCTTCGGCCAGCAGTTTGGCGATAAGTTCGGGACCGATGCCGCCGGGGTCGCCCGGGATGATGCCAATACGGGGTTTCATTCAAAGCTCTCCTGTTCGTCCCGGGACGTGATAAGATTCTTGATAGCTGTCTCGATATGGTCACGCATGGCCAGCGCGGCGGCGGTCCTGTTCCGGTCCTGCAGCGCCGAGGTGATGTCCTGATGCTGTTGCAGGGTGGTCGCGCGACCAAGTTTGCGGCGCGATGACAGGAACCTGGCACGCCATAGTCTGGCATTGTATTTGGCATGCGTATCGACAAGCGCCGCATTGCCACTTGCAGCAACAATGCCGGTATGGAACGCCATGTCGGTCTTGAAGAAATCGATCGAACTCAAGTCGTCGCTTTTTTGAACCATACGCCGGTTCAGCGCGGCGATGGCCGCAATTTCCTGGTCAGTGGCATGAACACAGGCCAGCTCCCCGGCCAGGGCCTCCAATGCGGCCAGCACCTTCATGCTTTGCGCCAGCTCATCAACCGACGGGTTGGCGACACGTGACCGGCGTGTTGGCGTATGATCGACCAGCCCCTCGCTTTCGAGTATCCGCAGGGCTTCGCGCATCGGGGTGCGGCTGATCCCCAGAACGTCGGCAAGATCGCGTTCAGGGATATGCATGCCGGGTGGCAGCTTTTCCAGAAGGATCAGCTCACGAAGCTTGTCCGCCGTTTCCTCGCTCAGCGAGCGACACTGGGTTGGTTTGATTTCACCCTCATTCAGCAGGGATGTCAGTGCGTTGTCCTTGGCCATCGTCTCACTGTCCCCATCGAAGCACAATCGGGTCCAGTGGCCGCATCAGTCCCAGAAGCTCGGCCCGCGTTTCTGCGGGGAGGGGGTCAATCGGATGGCGACAGAAATCCGAGGCGATGACCTTGCCCTCGACCATCGCCGCCTTTGCCGCGCGGAACCCGCACTGACGATTCTCGTGATTGATCACGGGAAGCACGCTTGTATAGCCGGCCACCGCAGCATCGCGGTCGCCGGCGGCATGCGATGTGATGATCGGCCGGATCAAGTCCGGAATCAGCCCCGATGTCATGGATCCAGTCGCGCCGGCATCAAGATCGGCCAGAAGGGTGATGCCCTCCTCGCCATCGAACGGTCCTTCGATGGCATCGCCGGCCGCGTCAAGAAGCGCCCGCATCTTTGTTGCGACCCCCGCCGATTCGATCTTGAACAGCTTCACCATCTCGATCTCACGCGCCATTCTGGCCAGCAAAGGCACTGGCAAATCGACACCTGAAAGCGGTGCGTCCTGGATCATGATCGGGATGCCGACATCGCCGACCATTCTGAACTGGTCAAAGGTCTGCTGGGCGTTGCCCTTCAACAGCGCGCCATGATACGGCGCCATCATCATGACAATTGCGGCGCCAAGCTGCTTTGCCTGTCTTGCCCGTGCGACCACGATATCCGTGGCGAAATGGCTGATGGTCACGATGACCGGCACCCGGCCATCAATATGGGCAAGGCAGAGTTTCGTCAGATTCTCGCGTTCGGAATCGGAAATCAGAAACTGCTCGGAAAAGTTGGCAAGAATGCAGATGCCGTCGCAGCCCTGATCGATCATGCAGTCCAGAACCCGGCGCATGCCGTCATCATCGATGGCACCGGTTTCGGTGAAGGGCGTCGGTGCAACAGGCCAGATGCCGCTATAGGAACGTGTGGTCATGCCGGTCTGTCTCCGTCAGGGCGCTATGTAGCTTGTCTTGACGACTGTATAGAATTCGCGGGCATAGCTTCCCTGTTCGCGCGGGCCATAGCTTGATCTCTTTCTGCCACCAAACGGCACATGATAATCGACACCGGCAGTTGGCAGGTTCACCATCACCATGCCTGCCTTGGAATGGCGCCGGAAATGCGATGACAGTTTCAGCGAGGTTGTGCAGATACCCGAGGACAGCCCGAATTCGGTGTCATTGGCAACCGCGAGCGCTTCGTCATAATCATCAACCTTGATGATTGACGTCATCGGGCCAAAGATTTCCTCACGCGAAACCCGCATGGCATTGGTCGCCCCGGCAAAGATCGCCGGATGCATGAAGAACCCGTTGCCATTGCCGAGGCCACCCCCGCGCACGTCACA
Organism: Alphaproteobacteria bacterium LSUCC0719; assembly: GCA_040839025.1. NCBI lineage: Bacteria > Pseudomonadati > Pseudomonadota > Alphaproteobacteria > Alphaproteobacteria bacterium LSUCC0719. Next base: position 33,518 of record JBFPJN010000006.1, on the reverse strand, counting down.
GCCTTCCTCGGAAGCCAGCGCCAGATACTGCATATTCTGATCCATCTGCGACTGGTCGACGACCGGGCCGATCTGTGTCTTCGGATCCAGCGGATCGCCAACCACCAGATCGGCTGCCGCGGCGGTCAATTTGTCGAGAAACGCATCATGGATGCCCTTGGTGACAATCAGCCGAGACGACGCGGTGCACCGCTGACCGGTCGAGAAGAAAGCACCGTTCAGCGATGCGCCGACAGCGATATCAAGATCGGCATCATCGACAACAACCATCGGGTTCTTGCCGCCCATTTCAAGTTGCACTTTCTTGCCGTTTGCGGCGCAGTCTATGGCCACCTGCCGGCCCGTCGCCACCGATCCGGTAAAGCTGACAGCCGCAATGTCGGGATGGTCAACAATCCGCGCGCCAACCTGCGATCCGGGGCCCATGACAAGGTTGAACACGCCAGCCGGGCAGCCTGCCTGTTCCAGAATTCTGGCCAGTTCCCAGGCGCAGCCGGGCGTGAGTTCGGCTGGTTTCATCACCACCGTGTTGCCAAAGGCAAGTGCAGGTGCCAGTTTCCATGCCGGGATGGCGATCGGGAAATTCCAGGGTGTGATCAGCCCGACCACACCGACCGGTTCACGTTCGATTGTGACCTCGACGCCAGGACGAACCGATGCGATTGCGTCCCCTGTATTGCGAAGTGCCTCACCGGCAAAGAATTTGAAGACCTGAGCGGCGCGGATGGTTTCGCCAACCGCCTCGGCAATTGTCTTTCCTTCTTCACGGGCCAGAAGCCTGCCAAGCTCATCCTTGCGCTCGACAATCAGGGCACCGGCCTTTTCCAGAACATCGTGCCGCACCTGTGGGCTGGCATGCGCCCATTCATCAAGCGCCGCCTTCGCGGCTGCCACGGCCTCGTCAACGCGTGCCGCCCCGCCCCGGGCATAGGTGCCGATGATGTCATCCTGATTGGCTGGATTGCGGTTGGTTGTGACGTCCTTGTCAGCAACCCACTGGCCGTCGATGAAATGTGCGAAATCCACGTATCTCTCCTGTGTCCCCATGGCATGACCGGCGCCAGAGGTCGCCGTTCATCGCTATGGGAACATGGTATACCAAATTATGGGAAAGGCAAAGTGGTGGATGTCCGCTGCCGCGTGGATCAGACGCCTTTCCAGTCGGGCTTGCGCTTTTCGAAAAAGGCGGCGACCCCCTCTTTGAAATCGGCACTTCCGAAACATTGCTCGACAAGATCATGATCATCGGGAAGCGGTGTCATGGTCTGCAATCGGCGCATGCCACGCATGGTCGCGTCAAGCGTCAACGGTGCCAGCTCGGTGATGCCCCGTGCCATGTCATTGGCGCGTTGCAGCACGGATTCGCGATCATCGAGGCATTCCGATATAAAGCCGGCCGACGCCGCTTCTTCAGCGTCGATAAGCTGGGCGGTCAACAGCATATATTTGACCCGCGCCTCACCGACCAGCCGGATAAACCGGCTGAGATTGCCAATGGCCAGACAGTTGCCGAGCGTACGGGCAATCGGCGCGCCAATCTTCAGATCGCGGCTGCCAATCCTGATATCCAAGGTGGCCGCGATGGCGGCACCGCCGCCGGTACAGAACCCGTTCAACGCGCCGATGGTCGGCACACGGCATTCTTCGATCGTGGTCAGCGTGCGATCAATCATCTGTTCGTAATTGATCGCATCCTGGGCGGTGAAGGTCCGGAATTGCGAGATATCTGTCCCCGCGGCAAAGGCGGCATCACCGCCGCCCGAAAAAATCAGCACCCGGACATCGTCCGGGTCGGCATCTGTGCCTGCCAGTGTGCAGATTTCCTTGATCCGGTCATACATGCCAAAGGTCAGAGCGTTGCGCCGATGGGGTCTGTTCAGGACAATATGACCGATACCGTCGGTCACATTGTAGAGAAGTTCCTCGTCTTGCTGCATCGCTTGGTCCGGCATGGGATCCTCCTTGTCAGGGCCGATCAGGCCGCGGCGGCACTTTCGGCAAGATACTGCATCGCCGCCTGAACGCCACCGGACTGGTGGGGGATGTCGGCCACCCGCAGCCCCATTTCAACACCACTCAGCGTTCCTGTCAGCATCAGATCGTTGAAATCGCCAAGATGGCCAATCCGAAAGACCCGGCCCGCTAGCCGCGCAAGCCCGTTGCCAAGAGACATGTCGAAATGTGCCAGCACCCTGGCCCGGAATTCATCGGCATTGTGGCCGTCCGGCATCAACACAGCGGTCAGCGAGCTGGAAAAATCGCGTGGTTCCTGACATAGCACCTCCAGACCCCAGGCCTGTACCGCGCGACGGGTGGCCTCGGCATGTCTGTCATGACGCGCAAAGACGTTGTCGAGCCCTTCTTCATGGAGCATGTCGATGGCCTCGGTGAGACCATAGAGAAGGTTGGTCGCCGGCGTGTAGGGAAAAGCGCCGTTGGCATTGGCGGCAAGCTGCTCATGCCAGTCCCAATAGGACCGCTGCTGGCCACCGGTTCTTGACTCGGCGATCGCGCGTTCGGAAATGGCGTTGAAAGACAGGCCTGGCGGCAGCATCAGCCCCTTCTGCGATCCGGATACGGTCACATCGACGCCCCACTCGTCATGTCGATAGTCGATCGAGGCCAGTGATGAAATGGTATCGACCATCAGCAATCCGCCATGGCCGGCAGCGTCCATTGCGGCGCGGACCTCGCCGATGCGCGAGGTCGATCCGGTCGAGGTTTCATTATGGACAACACAGACGGCACGAATACGGCCTTCGCTGTCTTCGCGGAGCCGGTCCTCGATAGCCTGTGGGTCGACACCGCGGCGCCAGTCCGTCGCGAGGAACTCTGTCTCGATTCCCAGCCTGTCGGCCATCTTCTTCCACAAGGTTGCGAAATGGCCGGTTTCAACCATCAGCACGCGATCGCCTTCATTGATCAGGTTGACCAGCGCGGCCTCCCACGCACCGGTGCCCGAAGCCGGATAGATGATGACGGCGGAGTCTGTCTTGAAGATGCGTTTCATGCCATCGAGACAGGTTTTGCCCAGTTCGGCAAAGGCCGGGCCACGATGGTCGATTGTCGGATGGTCCATCGCCCGCAGGATGCGGTCAGGCACATTTGTTGGTCCGGGGATTTGCAGGAAATGGCGCCCGGCCTGATATTTATCGGAACTCATATGCGGTAATCTTTCGCGTTGGAAGCAGAAGGACAATAGCCTAGATTCTTAACGGTCGGTGTACAACCTTGCGGTTGGTGCCGCGACGCTATGCCCACCTGCGTTGAACCGCAGTATCCACCTTCCGATTTCCGGGTGAATCCATGCCGAACGACATTCGCATCCCGTCCTTTGCTCCGTTGAAAGCTGCGCTCAGCGGGGCGCTGTTCGACGATGTGTTCGCGCGTGGACGCTATGCCACCGATGCCTCGATCTATCAGATGATGCCACATGCGGTGGTGGTTCCGGAAACCCTTGCCGATGTCGAGGCGACACTGGATTTTGCCAGGCGCGAGGGGCTTGCCGTGCTGCCGCGCGGGGGCGGCACTTCGCAATGCGGGCAGACGGTGAACAACGCCATCGTCATGGATACAAGTCGGCATCTGAACCGGATCCTGGATCTTGATGTCGCGCGTCGACGCTGTCTGGTCGAACCCGGGATTGTGCTTGATGAACTGAACCGCCAGCTGAAACCGCACGGATTGTGGTTTCCGGTCGATGTCTCGACCTCCAGCCGCGCCACCATCGGCGGCATGGCCGGCAACAACAGCTGTGGTGGCAGATCGATCCGCTATGGCATGATGCGTGACAACGTTACCGCCATCGATGCCATCATGGCAGATGGGTCAAAGGCGCGGTTTGGCGATATCGACAAGGTGACGCCAACCGGGATGCTGGCCGATCTGCAGCCACGATTGCTGGAGATGGGTACACGTCACAGCCAGGACATTCTTGATGGGTTTCCCACCGTGTTGCGTCGTGTCGGCGGGTATAATGTTGATGCGCTGATGCCAGATGCGATGGCGCTTCGTCCCGGCGGCCAGCCCGGTGACGGGATCAATCTGGCGCATCTTCTTGTCGGATCGGAAGGCACGCTTGCCTACAGTACGGCGATCGAGCTGAAGCTATGGCCGCTGCCGGCGCAAAAGCTGATGGGGATCTGCCATTTCCCGACTTTCTACAAGGCGATGGATGCCGCGCAGCATCTGGTCACGCTCGACCCCGTTGCGGTCGAGCTGGTCGACGATACGATGATTGCGCTTGGCCGCTCGATTCCGATGTTCCAGAAGACGTTGCAAGAAGCGGTGCGCGGCGATCCGGCGGCACTTCTGATTGTCGAGTTTGCCGAGGATGACATGGCGGAGAACCACCGCCGGCTGAAGCGGCTTCATGGCATGATGGCCGATCTCGGCTTTGGCTGGGATCGTGATGGTGAATGGTGTGGCGGTGTCGTCGATGCCATTGACCCGGCCATGCAGGGGCGCGTCGCCGAGATGCGGAAATCCGGCCTCAACATCATGATGAGCATGAAAAGTGAGGCAAAACCTGTCTCCTTTCTTGAGGACTGTGCTGTTGAGCTGAAGGATCTTGCCGAATATACCGACAGGCTGACCCGTATATTTGACCGGCATGGTGCCAAGGGCACCTGGTATGCGCATGCGTCTGTCGGTTGTCTTCATGTGCGTCCCGTGTTGGACATGAAACAGCAGGCTGGGGCGGATACCATGCGTGCCATCGCTGAAGAGGCGTTCGAGCTGGTGCGGTCATTTGGCGGCTCGCATTCCGGTGAGCATGGCGACGGCATTGTCCGTTCGGAATTCAACGACACCATGTTCGGCCCGGTCCTTCCCGATCTGTTCCGGCAGGTCAAGGCGATGTTCGATCCGGCCGGCATGTTCAATCCAGGCAAGATCACCGATGCGCCGAAGATGGATGACCGCGCGCTGTTCCGCTTTGCCCCCGGATACAGTGTCGAGGACCGTGACACCATTCTCGATTGGGCCGACTGGCCTGGCCGTGCCGGTGGGTTTCAGGGTGCGGTCGAGATGTGCAACAATAACGGTGCCTGCCGCAAGCTTGAAGGTGGGGTGATGTGCCCGTCCTATCGGGCCACCCGCAACGAACGCGACGCGGTCAGGGGCAGGGCGAATTCACTGCGGTTGGCGATGTCGGGCCAGCTGGGACCGGACGCGCTGACTGGCGATGCCATGGCCGAAACCATGAAGCTCTGCGTGTCCTGCAAGGCATGCAAACGGGAATGCCCGGTTGGCGTCGATATGGCGCGGATGAAGCTTGAGGTCACCGCGGCGCGCGCCAGCCTACACGGCATCTCACTTCACGACAGGCTGATTGCCCATCTGCCTGCCTATGCGCCCATGGCGTCTCGTCTTGCCAGCTTCAGCAACCTTGTCCAGGGCCTGTGGCGCCATATTCCCGGTCTGTCCGGACTGGTGTCCCGGATCACCGGTTTCACCGCCAGACGCGCGCTGCCGCACTGGCATGCGCATGCATTCAGCAATACAGAGCTTGCCGCCACACCGACCGGCAATGGCACGCCGGTGGTGTTGTTCTCCGATACCTTCAACCGCTATTTCGAACCGGAAAACCTGCGGGCCGCGGTTCGTGTCCTGCAGCGCGCCGGCTATGATGTCTTCGCGCCGCTTCCGGCATCCGGACGGCCACTTTGCTGTGGCCGTACCTATCTGTCCTCCGGCATGGTGGCGGCGGCCCGCGCCGAGGCCGAACGTCTGATAGGGGCGCTGTATCCTGTAGCGCGGAGCGGCGTGCGGATTGTCGGTCTGGAGCCGTCCTGCACGCTGGCGCTTCGCGACGAGATTCCGGCTTTGCTTGGATCATCACAAGCTGAAACAGTTGCCGGTTCGGTGCTGACACTGGCCGAGCTGCTGGCCGAGGACCGCCCCGATCTTGGCCTTGCGCAGTCCGACCGCAGCCGCCGGGCAAAACTTCACGGCCATTGTCACCAGAAGGCATTTGACGTCGTCAAGCCGATCGAAACGGTGCTTCGCGACCTTGCCAATGTCGAGGTCGAGACCATCGAGACATCCTGTTGCGGGATGGCGGGTGCCTTCGGCTATGGCAGAGATACCTATGATGTCTCGATGAAAATGGCCGAGGCGTCGCTATTGCCGGCAGTGCGGAAGGCTGATGCCGATCAGGCCATTCTGGCGGATGGCACATCCTGTCGGTGCCAGATTGGCGATGGTGCCGGACGCGAGGCCACGCATCTGGCGCTGTATCTTGACCGGCTTGCAACTGACCGTCACAGCGCCTGATTTTCAGGCGTGATTTCTGGCGTTAATAAAAGGTTAACGTATCTGTTCGCCTTATGGGTGCAGAGGCCGGCGGCCTGATGGCAAGCTTTGTTGTCGGCCTCAGCCCGGCCCGACGCGAGATCGATATAGGGCTGTTCTTTCGGCGGCGCGGCTGGGGTGATGTTCTGTCCACCGAAGGGTTTGTCGAATGGCGGCACAATGCACCGCACGCCCGGGCCGGACCCGTTGTCGAGGCCGGGATCAGGCTGCGGCTGGCTTTCCAGACCCTGTCACCGTGATGTGGACATGCTGGTCAGTATCCCATCGCGCAACCATCCTTGCGCGGGTCGGAACCGGCCGTCAGAAGGCCCGTTTTCCAGTCAATGCTGATCGCCTGTGACCCGCCAATGGGTTTGCCTGCCGGCCTCAGATTATGCCCAAGCCGTGACAGGGCCGCGCGAATGTCGGCCGGAACAGGTGCTTCGATATCCACCGATTCGCTGAACGGGTCCGGAAAGAAGCGCGCTGTGTCCTGGGCCATCTGCATGTCCATCCCGTAATCGAAATGGCGGGTCAGGAATTGCATATGGCCAAAGGCCTGATATTCGCCGCCCATGACGCCATAGCTGATGGTCACCTGTCCGTCCTTTGTCACCATGCCCGGAATCAGCGTGTGAAGTGGCCGCTTGCCCGGCGCGACGCCATTCGGATGATCGGGGTCAACAACAAACCCCTGGCCGCGATTGTGCAGCATGACGCCGCTTTCGGGCGCAAAGAGCCCCGAGCCGAAATTGTCATAGAGCGAGTTGATGAAACTGCAGCAATTCCTGTCGCGATCAACAACGGTGATATAGACGGTGCTGCTGTGGCGTGGCAGCTGGCTTGGAGGCAGCGGGTCAAGTCGCCTGTCCGGGGTGATCTGGTGCCACAGCCTGTCGGCATAGGCGGGGTCAAGCATGTCGGGTACGGGCACGCCGGCCTGTGCCGGATCCGCCAGAACAAGACCGCGGTCACGATAGGCAAGGCGGCCGGCCTCGATTTCAAGATGTATCCGTTCTGCCGTGAGAGGCCCCGCCTCGCGGTTGGCGTCGCTGCCTGATGCGTGTTGCATGATGTTCAAAAGCATCAGCGCGATGACCCCCTGGCCATTTGGCGGGCATTGCCAGACCTTATGATCACGAAAGGATGTGCTGATCGGCTCGACATATTCGCCGATGGCGGCGGCAAAATCCTCAGCTGTGTGATGCCCGCCAAGGCGCCGCAGCTTGGCGATGATTTCGCTGGCAACCGGTCCGTCATAGAAACCGTCGCGCCCGTCCCGTCCAATCCGCTCCAGCGTTGCCGCCAGCGCCGGCTGTGTATGTCTGGCGCCAAGCGGGAGGGGTGCGCCGTCGCGGGCGAAAACGGTGCGCGCGTCCTCATCCAGCCAGTCGAACGCGCCGGCAAAGTCGTGCGCCACCCGTTGCGTTATGGGATAGCCGTCGCGGGCATAGGCGATGGCGGGTGCCAGCACTCTGGCAAGCTCCAAGCTGCCGTGGTCACGGTTCAGCTGGGTCCAGGCATCCACCGCGCCGGGAATCGTCACCGCATGTGGTGACTGCCGCTCGATCCGCGAGATACCCTGCTCCAGCAATCGGTCCGAACTGAGCCCGCCCGGTGCCCGCCCGGATCCGTTGAAGGCGATGATGCTGTCACGTCCATAGGGGGCGTAGAGACAGAAGCAGTCACCGCCAATGCCTGTTGATTCCGGTTCGACAACACATTGTACCGCGCAGGCGGCGATCGCCGCGTCAAGGGCGTTGCCCCCATCCTGGAGAATGGTGATGGCGGCCTGTGTGGAAAGCGGATGCGAGGTGCTTGCCATACCATTCGGCGCGGCGACTGGTGATCTGCCAGGATATTCTAGATGACGCATGATGCTGGTTTCCGATGTGGTGGGATATTGATGAAATCACATTGGTCACAAAATCAAAAGGGCCACCGGATGGTGGCCCTTCGATAATGCGTGCCAATCAGTCCGCAGACTCATTCTGCTGCGGCTTCCCATTCATCAATGCTCGGACATGAGCAGATCAGATTGCGGTCGCCATAGGCATTGTCGATGCGGCTCACCGGTGGCCAGTATTTGTTGGCCTGCCGGTTCATCTCCGGATTGGCGGCCTCCTCGCGGCTATAGGGGTGGGTCCATTCTGCAGTCATCAAATCGGCTGCTGTGTGGGGCGCGTTGACGAGTGGATTGTCATCCTGCGGCCAGATGCCGGATTCAACCTTGCCGATTTCCACGGCAATCGACAGCATCGCATCGCAGAAGCGGTCGATCTCGGCGATGGATTCCGATTCGGTAGGCTCGATCATCAATGTGCCGGCAACCGGGAATGACATGGTTGGCGCATGAAACCCGAAATCGACAAGTCGTTTGGCGATATCTTCATTGCTGATGCCACTGCGGTCCTGAATGTCGCGAATGTCGATGATGCATTCATGCGCCACCCGCCCGTTCGCACCGGTATACAGAACCGGATAATGCGGTGCCAGCCGCGTCGCCACGTAATTGGCGGCCAGAATTGCGGTTCCCGTCGCCGCTTTCAGCCCCTTGCTTCCCATCATCCGGATATAGGCATAGGTAATCGGCAGGATGCCGGCGGACCCGAACGGCGCGGCGCTGACCGCACCGTCACCGCCAAGGGGCGAGCCGGGAAGGAAAGGCACAAGATGCGCCGCCACACCGATTGGCCCGACGCCGGGGCCACCGCCGCCATGCGGGATGCAGAACGTCTTGTGGAGATTCAGATGGCTGACATCGGCACCGAATGCCGGCAGCGAGCAATGCCCGACAAGAGCGTTCAGATTGGCCCCGTCGACATAGACCTGGCCACCAGCCTCATGGACAATGTCACACAGCTCGACGATGGATTCCTCGAATACGCCATGTGTCGATGGATAGGTCACCATGATGGCAGCCAGCGAGTCACGATGTGCCTCGGTCTTGGCTTTCAGGTCCTCGATATCGACATTGCCGTCCGCATCGCATTTTACAACCACCACCTTCATGCCGGCCATTGCCGCCGAGGCCGGGTTGGTGCCATGCGCCGATTGCGGGATCAGGCAGATATTGCGCGCCCCTTCGCCACGCGATTCATGATAGCGCGCGATGGCAAGCAGACCGGCAAACTCGCCCTGCGACCCGGCATTGGGCTGCAATGACACACCTGCATAGCCGGTTGATTCGGCCAGCATCGTTTCAAGCCGTGCGATCATCGCGGCATAGCCCTCGGCCTGATCTGCCGGCGCATAGGGGTGGATGTTGGCGAATTCAGGCCATGTCACAGGGATCATCTCGGTGGTGGCGTTCAGCTTCATCGTGCAGGAGCCAAGCGGGATCATGCAGCGGTCGAGCGCCAGATCACGATCGGCAAGGCTGCGCATGTAGCGCAGCATTTCGGTTTCGGTCCGATAGCGATGGAACACCGGCTGGCGCATGAAGCCGTCGGCCCGCCGCAGTGATTGCGGAATGGCCGACTCCTGGCTGCTGCCACCGGCATCGCCGGCACCAAGAGCGTCGAGAAGCCGGCCCAGTATATCGACCGAGCCTGTCTCGTCGAAACTGGCGGCAACGGCCCCCTCCATCGCCCGCAGATTGACCCCGGCGGCCAGCGCGGCCGCCATCAGATCATCACGATCCTCAGCCGCCTCGATGACGACAGTGTCAAAGAAGGCCTCATGTCTGACCGTTCTGCCGGCAGCCTTCATGGCGGCGGCGAAACGACAGGCCATCGCATGCGCATGGCCGGCAATCCGCGTCAGCCCTTCCGGGCCGTGCCACAGCCCGTAGAACCCGGCCATGACGGCCAGAAGCACCTGGGCGGTACAGATGTTCGACGTCGCCTTTTCCCGCCTGATATGCTGTTCGCGGGTCTGCAGCGCCAGCCGATAGGCCATGCGACCGCCACTGTCCTGGCTGACCCCGACAAGACGGCCCGGAATGGCGCGCTGATGGGCCGTACGGCAGGCAAAGAAAGCGGCATGCGGGCCGCCATAGCCAAAGGGAACGCCAAAGCGCTGCGCCGATCCGAGAACTATATCGGCGCCAAGATTGCCCGGAGCCTCGAGAAGCGTCAGCGCCAGCAGATCCGAGGCAACAATGGCAAGGCCGCCAGCTGCGTGAATGGCGTCGATGGCCGGCTGGATGTCGCGCACATGGCCGCTGCTTCCCGGATAGCTGATCAGTGTCCCGAAACAGCCATCCCCATAGGGCGCGTCAGGCGCGGCAAGTTCGATCTCGATGCCGATCGGTCTGGCACGCGTGCGCAGAACGGCAAGTGTCTGTGGATGGGTGTCGGGATCGACCCGGAAGATTGTTGCCTTGTCGCGATGCGCGCGGAATGCCATCGCCATACCTTCGGCGGCGGCTGTCGCCTCGTCCAGAAGCGAGCCATTTGCGATATCCATGCCGGTCAGTTCGGTGATCATGGTCTGGAAATTCAGGATGGCTTCCAGACGCCCCTGCGAAATTTCGGGCTGGTACGGCGTGTAGGCGGTGTACCAGGCAGGGTTTTCCAGAATATTGCGAAGCACCACCGGCGGCGTGTAGCAGCCATAATACCCCATGCCAATCAACGATGTGACCACCTTGTTCCGCGATGCCAAGTCCCGCATCTCCGCCAGAATATCGGCTTCGGACAGGGCTTCCGGCAGATTCATCTCGTCATGTCGGCGGATGCCGGCCGGGATCACTTCGTCAAGAAGCGCTTCCAGCGACGGGACGTTCAGTGTTGCAAGCATGGTCGAGACGTCCTGCGGGTTCAGCCCGATATGACGGGTTTCGAAGGCGGCCTGCGGCGTGTCTTGCGGAACGCCATTCACATTGTTCCATGATGACTCAAGTGGTGACATGGTTGTTTCCTTTGCTTTGTCTTTGTCCCGGTGGCACCCGGTTTATTGTTTGTTTCCGGTCAGGGCTGTGCAGGTGGGGGCCGCCAGCATCCGCGTCAGGTGATCATCTTCAGGCGATCATCGCGTTGTAGGCAGCGTCATCCATCAGCTCGTCAAGCTCGCTTGAATCGGCCACCTTGATCTTGAACAGCCAGCAATCATGCGCCCGGTCGGGAGTGATGCTGGCAAGATCGTCGAGAAGCGCGGTGTTGACCTCGGTGATCTCGCCACTGGCCGGGCAATAGATGTCCGAGGCAGCCTTTACCGATTCGAATACCGCGACCGAGTCGCCCTTGCTGACCGTCGTGCCGGCCTCGGGCAGTTCGACAAAAACGATGTCGCCAAGCTGTTCAATGGCGTGGGGCGAAATGCCGACCGCGCCGGTCTCGCCGTCAAGATTGATCCATTCATGGTCTTCTGTGTAACGCAACATGGTGTTCTCCTTCGTTGGCTGTTCTGTCATCCGCGGATATAGCGATGTGGCACCAGCGGCAGCGCCGCGACGGTTACCGGCACCTCGCGTCCGCGAACAAGTGCGTTGATCTCTGTACCTGGCGTCGCCAGTGCCGTATCGATGAAGCCAAGCGCCGCCGGCGCATCGAGGCTCGGCGCAAAACCGCCCGATGTCACATGGCCGATGATCGCCCCGTCAAGCTCAAGCTCGGCCCCGTCACGTACCGGGCGACCACCCTGGGGCAGCAGTCCGACAAGCTGTCGTTTCGGGCCGTCATGCCAGTCTGTCATGATGGGAGCGGCGCCTGGGAAATCGCCGGCCTCGCGGCGGCGCTTTGATAAGGCAAACCGCAGCCCGGCAGCCACGGGGGTGATGGTCTCGTCAAGTTCATGGCCCCAAAGCGGCAGGCCGGCCTCGAGCCTCAACGTGTCGCGGGCACCAAGTCCGGCAAGGCTCACGGCCTCGTCGGCGCACAGGCGTTCGGCCAGTTGGACCGCCCTGTCCGATGGCAGCGATATCTCGAACCCATCCTCACCGGTATAGCCCGACCTGGTGATGATGCAGTCGATGCCGTCAATGGTGAAATGTCCGATCTGCATGAAGAAGAAACCGTCAAGCTCGACGCCAAGCCGACGCAGAACCTGCGGGGCCTGTGGCCCCTGCAGTGCCAGCAGCGCCCGGTCATCGCGCACATTCATCGTCACATTGTCCCCGAGATTGGCGCGAAGATGGGCGATATCATGGTCGGCACGACCGGCATTGACGACCAGCTGCAAACCACCGTCAAGGCGCGCAATCATCAGATCATCCAGAACGCCGCCAGCCTCGTTCAGGAACAGTGAATAGCGAACGCGCCCCTCGGCGATGGCGCCGACATCGGTCGGGGTCAGGCTTTCAAGTGCGGCATCGGTGTCGGTGCCGGACAGCCATATCTGGGCCATGTGCGACACATCGAACAGGCCTGCCGCATTGCGCGTCACCAGATGCTCGGTCTTGATGCCCTGTGCATATTGCACCGGCATGTCCCAGCCGGCGAACGGCACCATCCGCGCACCGTTGGCGAGGTGGAAATCATAAAGTGGGGTCCTGCGGGTCTCCACGGGGCACTCCTGTTGCGACGCATAGAAAACGCATGTCGACAAAGTCGAATGCGCCCTCTCTGTCGTCGAACCTGAGAGATTTCCCGCCTGTCGTTCCATTTGCGGGCATTCTGCCCTGAATGAACCGGTGGCGGCTTTCCCCGTCGGTGGGCACTGCCGTGCCGCTTTCCAGAGTGCTCACAGAATAGAGAGTACGTGGACCTGAGAGTTTCCTGGGCTTTTGCTCCTTCGGTGGCCACAACGGATCGAACCGCTGCGACACTCTCCCCTCTCCTGTATCGAGCCCTTGGATGCTATGTCGTATAGTGAATTTAGGCAAGGCCAAAGCGCATCGCCTTTTTGGCTTGCGACAGACGGCTGCCACCCCCATATCGGTGGAGCGTTACGAAGATCGGGTAACGCGACAAGGATCTGCGAGTTTTCATATGCCCGACAGCAGCCCAATCTGGGATCTTACGGATCTCTACAGCCACATTGATGATGCCGCCATCGCCGCGGATATCGCACAATCGCGTGCGGCGGCACAATCGCTTGCTGCCGACTGGCGCGGGCGGCTTGGTGAGGCGGATGGCCCCCAGCTTGCCGCGCTGATTGCCGAATATGAACGCATCCTCGAGACGCTCGGCAAGGTGGCCAGCCATGCCCAGCTGCAATTCGCCGCCAACACCACCGACGCGGATATCGCACGCCATCACCAGTCAATTCGCGAGGCCGGTGCGGAAATCGGGTCCGAACTTCTTTTTGTTGAACTGGAACTGGCGACATTGCCACAGGCGCATATCGACGAGCTGTGCAGGACCGAGGCGGTGGCGGCATGGATGCCGTGGCTTCGCCGCGTCCGTGCGATGGCACCCTACCAGCTTGATGCCAACATGGAACGGATGCTTGCCGAACGCGCGCCGACAGGTCGCGGTGCCTGGGTAAGGCTGTTTGATGAAACAGCCGCTTCGCTGCGCTTTCCATTCAAGGGCGCCGAGGTGACCGAGGCCGAGATCCTGAATTCACTGGCAAGTGCCGATGGCGATGAACGGCGCGAGGCAGGCGCTTCGTTGTCGACCACATTGAAGGCAAATCAGCGATTGTTGTCGCTTGTCCTCAACACCATCGCCAAGGACAAGGAGATCGAGGACCGCTGGCGGGGGTTCAAACGTCCGGTGGCATCGCGCAACCTTGACAATGATGTCGATGACGAAGTGGTTGACGCGCTGGTCAGCGCCGTTGATTCGCGCAACGCGGATCTGGCGCATCGCTATTACCGGCTGAAGGCCGGATGGATGGGGGGCGAGTCCATCGACTGGTGGGATCGCAACGCGCCGCTTCCCGATGATGATGACAGCAGTTTCACCTGGGACGAGGCAGAGCGGCTGGTCATGGACTCCTTTGCCAGCTTCGACCCCAATATGGCCGACCTTGCCGCGCCGTTCTTTGAACGCAACTGGATCGACGCCGCGCCGCGCGCCGGCAAGAGTTCCGGTGCCTTTTCGCATCCGGTAACGCCCTCGGCACACCCCTATATCCTGATGAATTTTTCCGGCAAATCACGCGATGTGATGACGCTGGCCCATGAAATGGGGCATGGCATTCACCAGCGGCTTGCCGCCGATCGCGGCTATCTGATGTCGGATACGCCACTGACACTTGCGGAAACCGCATCCGTATTTGCCGAGATGCTGACCTTCCGGCGCCTTGTCGACAATGCCGGCGATACCGGCGTCCGGCGTCGCCTGCTGGCTGGCAAGGTCGAGGATATGCTGAACACCGTTGTCAGGCAGGTGGCGTTCCACAATTTCGAGACAAGGCTTCATGAGGCCCGGCGCACCGCCGAGTTGACGGCCGAAGAGATATCCGACATCTGGATGGAAACACAGCGTGCGGCGCTTGGCCCGGCGGTCCGTACAGGCGATGATTACCGGCCGATCTGGGGATATGTTCCACATTTCGTGCATACGCCGTTCTATGTATATGCCTATGCGTTCGGCGACTGTCTTGTGAACGCGCTGTGGCAGACCTACACGTCCGAGCGCGAGGCCGGCACGGCGGCTGATTTCGTTACCCGCTACCGTGATCTTTTATGTGCTGGCGGAACCGAACGCTACGATGTGGCGCTGGGGCGGTTCGGGCTGGATGCCCGTGATCCGGCCTTCTGGTCGATGGGGCTGGATATGATTTCCGGCATGATCGACGAGCTGGAGGGGCTGTCCTGATGGCCGATACCGACCAGCGGACACCACGGCGCGACAACAGGGATCAGGGCCGTGTTGGTGGCCGGTTGCGGCGCTATGCCCGCGTCACCTCGACGATGACGGGACTTGCCGCGCGGATGGCCGGTGAACGGTATCTCGGCATGCAGATCGACCGGTCCAAACATGCCGCTGATCTTCGCGAGGCGCTTGGTGGGCTGAAAGGCCCGATCATGAAGGTGGCGCAGATCCTATCAACCATTCCTGATGCGCTGCCGCCGGAATATGCCGAAGAGCTGGCAAGCCTGCAGGCGGATGCGCCGGCGATGGGATGGCTGTTCACACGCCGCCGCATGGCAGCCGAACTTGGTCCGGACTGGCAGCAGAAGCTGCAGTCATTCTCGCGCGAGGCGGTGTCGGCGGCATCACTTGGCCAGGTTCACCGGGCTGTCGACCTTGACGGCAATCAACTGGCGATGAAGCTTCAATATCCTGACATGGCATCGGCGATCGACGCCGATCTGCGCCAGCTTCGTCTGGTGTTCCAGCTGTATGAGCGTTACGATTCCGCAATTTCCACATCCGATATCTATGACGAATTGTCAGAACGTCTTCGCGAGGAGCTGGATTACCGGCGCGAGGCGACCAATCTGGCGCTGTATCATCATATGCTTGCCAATGAGGACACGGTGCGGCTTCCCGTCTATCGGCCCGAGCTGTCAACCGACCGCCTGATGGCGATGAGCTGGCTTGATGGCACACGGATCATGCCGTTTCTGGAGACCGACCCGTCGCAGGAGGTGCGCAACGAGATTGCCCGCAACATGTTCCGGGTCTGGTATGTGCCATTCTACTTCTATGGTGTGATCCATGGTGATCCGCATCTTGGCAATTACTCGCTTGATGCCGACAACAGGATCAATCTGATGGATTTCGGGTCGATCAGGCTGTTCCGCCCGGCCTTTGTGGGCGGCGTTATCGACCTGTATCGGGCACTTCGCGATTCCGACCCTGAACTGGCGGTTCATGCCTATGAAAGCTGGGGCTTCCACGGTCTGGACAAGGAGGCCATCGAGGTTCTCAACATGTGGGCTGAATTCATCTACGCACCACTGCTGGAAGACAAGGTGCGACCCATTCAGGCGCTTCGCAACGGTTCAGCCGGGCGAGAGCTTGCCGGCAAGGTGCATGGCGAGCTGAAGCGCATCGGCGGCATCCGTCCGCCACGCGAGTTTGTGCTGATGGACCGCGCGGCGGTAGGGCTTGGGTCGGTATTCATGCATCTTGGTGCCGAGGTGAACTGGCACAATCTGTTCCATGACCTGATCGATGATTTCGATTGTGACAGGCTGGCCGTGCGGCAACGCGAGGCGGCGGCAGTTGCCGGCATTCCCGACAATTTGTTGCATCAGGACGCCTGATCCGGCCCTGCCGTTCAAGCTGGAATGAGCAAAGGGCCCGGACATGCGCCCGGGCACGATGTCAGCTTCCCAGACTTGTCAGGATCTGGTCGAGCGACGATTTGGCATCGCCATAGAGCATGCGCGAATTGTCCTTGAAGAACAGCGGGTTTTCGATTCCCGAATAGCCACGGCCCTGGCCGCGTTTGGAAATGATCACCTGCCGTGCCTTCCACACCTCGAGAACGGGCATGCCGGCAATCGGGCTGTTCGGATCGTCCTGGGCCGCCGGGTTCACGATATCGTTGGCACCAAGAATGATCACCATGTCGGCATTCGGGAAATCCGGATTGATCTCGTCCATCTCCAGAACGATGTCATAGGGGACCTTGGCCTCGGCAAGAAGCACGTTCATATGGCCGGGAAGGCGACCGGCAACGGGATGGATGGCAAACCGCACCGACTTGCCCTGTGCGCGCAGACGCCGCGTGATCTCGGATACGGCACCCTGTGCCTGTGCCACCGCCATGCCGTAACCCGGCACGATGATGATGTCCTGGGCGTCCTGAAGGTCGGCTGCGACGCTGGCCACATCGGTGGCAATCATCTCGCCCTCGACTTCCTGGCTGCTGCTGACGGTTGTTCCCCAGCCACCAAGAATGACCGACAGGAAATTCCGGTTCATGGCGCGGCACATGATATAGGACAGGATGGCTCCGGAGGCACCGACAAGCGCACCGGTAACGATCAGCAGGTCATTGCCAAGAAGGAACCCTGTCGCTGCCGCCGCCCAACCGGAATAGGAATTCAGCATCGAAACGACGACCGGCATGTCAGCGCCGCCGATGGCCAGCACCAGGTGCGCGCCAAAGACCAGCGCGATGGCGGTCATCAGATACAATGTCCACGGCCCGGCATGGTTCAGATACATGCCGCCAAGCCAGACGCAGACCAGTACCGCAACCAGATTCAGGATGTTTCGTCCGGGAAGCGTCAGCGGCTTGCCATCGAGAAAGCCCGACAATTTGCCAAAGGCGACAACCGAACCGGTGGTTGTGACCGCGCCAATGAACACGCCAAGGAAGATTTCGACCTCGTGAATGATCTTTTCGGCCCCGACAAGCCCCTGTGGTGGCGCAAGGTCGGAATTGATGCCGATGAACACAGCCGCCAGCCCGACAAAGGTGTGCAGCGCGGCGACAAGCTGGGGCATGCCGGTCATCTCGACCCGCTGCGCCACAACCAGGCCGATGACCGAGCCAACGGCAATCATCATCAGCAACATCCCGGACAGGGTTACCTGTGGGCCAAAAATGGTGGCACCGACAGCAAGTCCCATCCCGACGATCCCGTACCATACGGCGCGCTTGGCGCTTTCCTGGTTGGACAGCCCACCGAGCGACAGGATGAAAAGAACGCTGGCTGCAATATAGACAGCCGTAACGATGTTAAAACTCATCTGAATTCACCCTTCTGCCGGTCAGCTTTTCTGGAACATCGCCAGCATGCGACGTGTCACCATGAAACCGCCAACAATGTTGATGGTCGCGATCAGCACCGAGATGCTGGCAAGGATCATCACAATCTGGTTGCTTGACCCGATCTGCAACAGCGCGCCAAGAATGATGATGCCCGAGATGGCGTTGGTTACCGCCATCAGCGGTGTATGCAGCGCATGGCTGACATTCCAGATCACCTGAAAACCGACAAAACAGGCCAGCGCAAAGACAATGAAATGCTGCATGAAGCTGGCCGGCGCATAGGCCCCAACAAGCATCATGAACGCACCGCCAATGGCCAGCATGCCGATCTGGTTGCGCCCCTTGCGGCGATGCTCGGCCATTTCCCGCGCCGCTTTTTCCTCTGGTGTCAGTTCAACCGGCTTTTCGGCTGCCGTGGCCTTGCCGATGGCCTGGACCTTTGGGGCCGGTGGTGGATAGGTGATCTCGCCACCCTTCACGGCGGTCGCGCCGCGGATGACATCATCCTCCATGTTCAGTGTGATCTGGCCATCCTTTTCCGGGGTCAGATCGTCAAGCATATGGCGGATGTTGGTGGCATAGAGCGTCGAACTCTGCGCTGCCATCCGGCTTGGAAAATCGGTATAGCCAACGATTGTCACGCCATTCGGTGAGGTGACAATCTCGTCGGCCACGGTCAGATCGCAGTTGCCGCCCTGTTCCGCCGCCAGATCGACAACAACCGACCCCGGTTTCATCAGTGCGACCATTTCGGCAGGCCATAATTTCGGGGCGGGGCGGCCCGGGATCAGCGCGGTGGTGATCACGATGTCGATCTCCGGCGCCTGCGCGCGGAAAAGCTCCATTTCCTTTTCAATGAATTCCGGCGAAGCAGGCTTGGCGTATCCACCTTCACCCGACCCGTCCTCCTCGAATTCCAGCATCAGGAATTCAGCGCCCATCGATTCGATCTGCTCGGCAACTTCCGGGCGAACATCGAAGGCCCGTACGATGGCGCCAAGCGAGGCGGCGGTGCCGATGGCGGCAAGCCCGGCAACCCCGGCACCGATAACCAGAACCTTGGCAGGTGGCACCTTGCCGGCGGCGGTGATCTGGCCGGTAAAGAACCGACCAAACTGGTTGCCGGCCTCGATAACGGCACGATAGCCGGCAATATTGGCCATCGAAGACAATACATCCATCTTCTGGGCGCGACTGATCCGCGGCACCATATCCATGGCGACGGCGTTGGCCCCAGCCTTGCTGAAGGTATCGAGAAGAGCGGGGTTCTGGGCCGGCCACAGCAGGCTGATCACCGTCTGGTCGGCACGAAGATGTCTTTCCTCTTTTGCAGCGACGCCGCGTACCTTGACCACGATGTCCGATTGCTTCCACAGCGCTGCCGCGGTTTTCACCACTTCGGCACCAGCCTCTTCATAGGCTGCATCTGCAAAGCCAGCGGCAGCACCGGCACCTGATTCAATCGCGCAGTCATAGCCGAGTTTCTGGATCTGGCGAACGCTGTCAGGCGTCATTGCGACGCGTTTTTCGCCATCAAGAATTTCCCTTGGGCATCCTACCTTCATCATGTCTTTCCATCTGTTGGGGTGCGGGGGGTCTGGCACCCGACTGTCTGTTTTGCAGCTTGGCCGAAAATCTGGTCTGAAAACAAGGCCCAAGGTGGTAATGGATTTTTGCGCTAATCGCTATAATGCAAATCCCACCAATGCACCTTGCGACGGCTCCACGGTTGCGGGGTCTGCCAAGCCAACATCCGCATCATAGCCCCAAAAAAGCAAAAAGCCGCCATGAGAATCTCAGGGCGGCCATGCGTCGGCTATGCAGCCAGGCTCTAGTAGCCTTCGCGCTCCATCCGTTTGCGCATCAGCTTGCGGACGCGGCGCGTCGATTCGGCGGCTTCACGGGCGCGGCGCTCGGATGGCTTTTCATAGGCCCGGCGATTCTTCATCTCGCGGAACACACCTTCACGCTGCAGCTTCTTCTTCAGCACGCGGAGCGCCTGGTCAACATTGTTGTCTCGTACGGTTACGTACACGTCGATCACACCCTTCGAAAGGTTGGTTTACGCACGGACAGCTGTCGTCCCTGCATTGGATGCGGGGTCGTAGCATAGACTCGGCGTGCCTGTAAAGCCCGAACCGTGAATAAACAAGCATTCACAGCGAGGTGCGGCAATCGGTCTGTGGCAGTTTGTTACTGGAAAAATTCGCCAGATCGCCTATCATTTCTGCCTGTGGGGACATGATTGACAGCTCTGGCCCATGTTTCGGGGGACAGCCATGACCAAAGCAGAAGACCGGAATACCGACCATATGACCGCAGTGAACGCTGATGCTGCCGCGATTATCGCGGCGGCTCTGGTGCATGTGCCGTTTGACGGATGGACCGACGAGGCCCTGGTGGCGGGTGCCGCAGATGCCGGTTTTCCCGCCGATGACGTGACGCGCCTGTTTCCCGGCGGCGCTGTCGATGCGGTGGTGATGCATTCGGCGATCGCCGATGCCGCGATGGTCGAGGCCTTTGCCGTGATGCCGAACCGACCGGACCGCGTGCATCTGATGATTCGCGAGATGATCCTGATTCGCCTGGACCAGGCGGCGCTCCACAAGGAAGCGGTGCGTCGTGGATTGACACTGCTGGCCTTGCCCGCCAATGCGCTGGCCTCGGCACGCGCGCTCTATGCAACTGTCGACGCCATGTGGCGTGCGGCCGGACAACGCGATACCGACATTTCCTTCTACACAAAGCGGGCCACGCTCGCCGCTGTCTACAGCGCAACCCTGCTTGCATGGATTGCGGATGCCAGCGGTGATCGGACGGCGATTGAAGGGTTTCTTGATCGGCGGCTCCAGGATGTGGCGCGCCTTCCCAAGGCCAGTGCGCCGCTTCGCAGCGCGCTCAGCGCCGGCCAGCGACTTGCCGAAGGTATGTTCCAGATTGTCGGACGTGCGCGCCGCTGATATCCGGTCTTTCGTGCCCGTGACCAGCTGTGTCGGCAGTTCGGGGCTGGCCTTTTGGTCTGTGGCTAAGCTATAACCGCGTCCCTGACAGGTGGATTTGCCCAAACAACCGGACCCGCCCCGATAACTGGACCCGCAACCAGCAGGACCCCGCCAATGCCGATCAAGGTACCAGACAATCTGCCAGCATTAGAAGACCTGCTTGCCGAGCAGGTCGACGTGATGGCGCAGAAACAGGCGCTGCAGCAGGATATCCGGCCCCTGAGGCTGTTGCTGCTGAACCTGATGCCGAAAAAGCAGGAAACGGAAATCCAGTTTGCGCGGCTGTTTGGCAATTCGCCGCTGCAGATCGAGCTGACCCTGATGACCACGGCAAGCTATACGCCGCGTCATACCGAGCCTGGCTATCTGCGTCGTTTCTATCGGCGGCTGGATGATGTCCGCGATGAATATTTTGACGCTCTGATTGTTACCGGCGCGCCTGTCGAACGGCTGCCGTTTGAAGATGTGGCCTACTGGCCGGAGCTGACAGAAATCCTCGACTGGTCAAAGACACATTGCTTCCGCCGTCTTGGCATCTGCTGGGGCGCGCAGACGCTTCTCTACCATTTTCACGGCGTGCCGAAACATGATTGCGGGGACAAGCTGTTCGGCGTGTTCACACATCAGCTCAACCATGTGCCGGGCCGGCTGATGCGCGGGTTCACCGACAGCTTTCCGATGCCTGTATCGCGCTACACCGAAAACAGGAAGCCGGATCTGGACGCCGCCGGCATCGAGGTGCTTGGCGAGAGCAAGGCCTGTGGTATCGGGCTGGCGCGCGACCCGTCAAATGGTGATCTGTTCATTCTGAACCATCTTGAATATGACGCTGACACGCTTGGTGCCGAATATTGGCGGGACCGCGAACAGGGGCTTCAGACAGCCCTGCCGCATGGCTATTTCCCGGGTGACGATCCCGAGGCGGAGCCGGTCAATTTCTGGCGGCCCTATGCGTTTCTGCTGATGAATAACTGGATCAATGACCTGTATCAGGCAACGCCGTTCGATCTGTCATCACTGTCCGGATCAGATGACGGGGCTCAGTCGCCGAGGCGTCTGGTGACGTGACCCATCTTGCGGTCTGTCCGGGCCTCGGGCTTGCCATAGAGATGAAGGTGCGCGCCCTCGGTTTTCAGCAATGTTGGCACGCGGCCCATATCCTGACCAAGGATGTTTTCCATCTGCCACCGGCCATAGGCTGATGTGGCGCCAAACCCCATGCCGGCAAGAACCCGCGCCAGCTGTGTGAACTGGCTGCTTGTACACCCTTCGATCGTCCAGTGAAAGGAATTGTGCGGGCGCGGTGCCATTTCGTTGAATAACAGCCTGCCATCGGTGTCGACAAAGAATTCGACTGCCAGCAGACCGACAAGATCAACCGCGCTGGCCAGCGCTGCGGCGGATGTCTGCGCTGCCGTGGCCAGCGCCGGCATGATCGGGGCCGGGGCGACGGATGTGGCCAGAATGCCGTTCTCGTGCCGGTTCTGGGTGACAGGAAAATGACATATCGCGCCGGTGGCGTCGCGCGCCAGAAGGGCGCTGATCTCGCCGTCAAAGGCAATCATCTCCTCGAGAATGGCATCATCGCTGTCAAGCTCGGCAAGGGCCGTTGCAAGATCATCTCCCGGCTTCAGCCGCCGCTGTCCCTTGCCGTCATAACCAAGCCGACAGGTTTTCAGAATTGCCGGACCATTCAGCGTTTCCATCGCCGCCGTCAGGTCTTCCCGGGTATGAATCTGCCAGTATCGCGGAGTGGGAATGCCAAGTTCGGTGGCAAGGGTCTTTTCGGCAATCCTGTGCTGGGCGGCGCGAAGCGCGGCTGCACCCGGGCTGGCAAGACAGCTGGCACCGATCACATCCATTGTTGCGGCCGGCACATTTTCAAATTCGCTGGTGACCGCGTCGACGCTGTCTGCAAACCGCCGCAACGCCTCGACATCATCATAGGCGGCCTTTGTTGTCAGCGTGGCAACCTGCCCGGCGGGGCTTGTGTCGGCATCCGGTGCGAAAACATGTGTCTGGAGACCAAGCTGCGCGGCGGCGATGGCCAGCATGCGACCAAGCTGGCCGCCACCAAGAATGCCGATACAGCCGGTGCCGGAATTGCGGCTGTGATCCGTCATGACGGTGTTTCGGCGACCGAATCTGTCTGTGCCTGTCGCAAAGCCGCAAGGTTTGCCGCAAGATCAGGGTCGGAAAGTGCCAGGATCTGTGCTGCCAGAAGGCCGGCATTGCGGGCTCCGGGCGCACCGATGGCAAGAGTTCCGACCGGAATGCCGCCCGGCATCTGTACGATCGACAACAGTGAATCCATGCCTTTCAGGGATTTTGATTCAACCGGAACGCCAAGAACGGGAAGTGTCGTATGGGCCGCCAGCATGCCGGGAAGATGCGCCGCGCCGCCGGCGCCGGCAATGATCACGGCAACTCCGGCCGCCGCCGCGCCACGCGCGAATTCGGCAAGCCTGTCAGGCGTGCGGTGTGCCGAGATGATCCGCACGTCATGCGGCACGCCAAGAGAGTCGAGGCTGTTCACAGCTTCCTTCATCGTGTCCCAGTCGGACTGGCTTCCCATGCAGACTACGACCTTGGGATGGGAACTGGTGGTGGACATGGGAGGAGCCTCGTCTCGAACTATGCAATGATGTCAGGAAGAATCCGGCTGCGGACCAGAGTGATTTCGTCTTTCAATACCAGCTTGCGTTTCTTCAGCCGCTGCAGTTGCAGCTGATCAAACGGCTTTTTTTCTGCCAGCTGTTCGATCACATCGTCAAGGTCGCGATGTTCGCTTTCCAGCGCATGAAGGCGGGCATAAAGCTGCTGCTGTTCTTCAATTTCGGCGTTGCTCACCGGAGTTGCTTTCCCTTGTCGCGGACCAACTGTTAGTGGTCCTTGCATCCTGATAGCTGCCATCCATCATGCCCGACCCGGCAGGGCGATCAAGTCGCCCTGCCGGTATGGGCATCGGGTCAGGGCAGCTCGCTGATATCAGAAACCTGTTCCTCGACCTGCGATGTGCCGCCGGCCTTTTCGATGGCCGCGTCAAGATCGGTCTGTTTGCACAGACCGAGCATCGCCGGATGCTTTGCCGAGATGTTGCTGATGTTCCAATGTGTGCGTTCACGGATCTTGGTGATTGTTTCCTTGGTCGTGCCAATCAGCTTGACGATCTGCGAATCCTTCAACTCTGGATGGTGCTTGACCAGCCACGCAATGCCGTCCGGCTTGTCGCCGCGGCGCGCCACCGGCACATAGCGTGGGCCCTTGGTGCGACGGCTCGGTGTTGGCAGGTCGGATTCGGCAAGCACAAGTCTGGCCGACGGGTCCGCCTCGCACCGCGCGATCTCGTCACTGGTCAGCTGCCCATTCTGGACCGGGTCATAGCCCTGGATGCCGATGCCCGTCTCGCCATCGGCGATCGACTGCACTTCCAGCGGGTGAAGGCTGCAGAGATCGGCGATCTGGTCGAACGACAGACCTGTATTGTCAATCAGCCATACGGCCGTTGCCTTTGGCATGAGCAATTGTGTCATAACTACCTGCTTTCTGCTGCACGTCCGGAAGACCGGCCGGCGCATGTTCGCGTTAACCTAGCGGGAGAGCCTTCTTATACGCCCGAAGCATCTGTTTTGCAAAGGCCTTTGCGGCATGGTGTGAAAAAGTCGATACTGCTGGCAGCACGGGTATTTTGGCACGCATCAGGGAGGATGCCATGGAAGATGAATTCGAGGCCCTTAGATCAGCCGGCAAACCAGCTGGCGCCGGGCCTGAAATGGAACGCTGGAATGTCGAGGATCTGCAGGCCTATATCGACAATATGAAGGCCGAAATCACCAGGGTAGAGGCGATTCTTGCCAGCAAGAGTTCAGTGAATGCGGCGGCTGCGGCACTTTTTGGCGATAAAAGCTAGGGCAGGCTATCCGGCATCGGTTCGCGCGGGCTGTGGCAAGGGCAGCATCCAGTCCGGGATGGCAAGATGCGCCGGCGCATCGGTGACGCGCAAATCACTGTCGTCATCTGTCAGACGATGCAGGTCGGACAATTTCAGTGCCGCAAGACAGACCGTGCCGTCGCCGCTGTCAGCATGGCTGAGAACCGTGCCCAGGGTTGTCTGGCCTTGGGTGATCGCGGCACCTGACAGGCTGTCGCCAACCGCCGCGTCGATCCGCAGGGGCACAAGCCGACGTTTGACCAGCCCCCGGTAATGTGTGCGGGCGGTCACTTCCTGTCCGACATAACACCCCTTTGCGAAATCGACAGCACCAAGCTTGTCGAGCCCGGCTTCCAGCATCAGCGCCCGTTCCGGCACCAGATCAACAGGCCCCTGTGGCACTCCGGCGGCGATCCGGCGGGCGTGCCATTCTGCAAGCGGGGCAACAAGGCTGCTGTCAATGGATGGTGGCATTTCGCTCTGCGGTCCAATCCAGCGCCAGCCAAGATCGGCATGGCGGGGGTCGATATGGGCGCCGTCGGGTGCCTGATCCGTGCCCCAGCCAACCCACAGGCACAGCCCCTCTTCGCTGGCAAGGTCGATGGGCCGCCGCAGCCGATAGCGGCGCAGTCTGGTATATAGATCATCGGCACGTGTGGAATCGCATTCCAGAATGAAGCCGTCAGCCATCCGGTGAATCATCATATCGGCAAGGATGCGTCCCTGCGGCGTCAACAGCGCGCCGGGCCGGCACTGACCGACCGGCAATGTCTCGACATTCGCCGTGACCAGCGATTGAAGGAAATCCTCGGCTTCTGCGCCGGCCACACGGATCAGGCGGCGCGTCTCGTCAAGGGCGGCGGCGTGGACGGGGGCTGAAACTGTCATGGTGTTTCCGTAATCTCACCTGTGTAGCGGGCAATGTAGAAATGGCGCTTGCGGGCCCAAAAACAACGGTTCTCGTCTGGCCAGATTTCACGATAATGTTCGGTGTCCCTGAAATAGAAGGTCTGGGTACAGAACAGATATTTCACCCTGATCCGGTCCGGCCCCAGATCAAGCCGTCCGCGATCCGTTGTGCGGATGGTGATGGCCGGCCTGTCGCGCCGGAAACACTGGCCCGTCTTTTCACCCCGGCAGGCTGTCTCGTCGGACTCGGTGATACGGACATAGGTAAAGCGGCCATCCGAAAAGCGAAATCCCTCATCATCGAACATGGCGCATGAATCATGAGGTGGTGCCTGGCTTTTCGCAAACTCGCAGGTAAACCATGTCCCGCCCCAGAACATGTCCGCCATAGCTGTCGCAGTGCCGGACAACAATATGGAAAGAGCGACCAGAAGGCGAAGCATCATCATTGTCCCGTGGGTGGTTTCGTCAGCATCCATGTCGCGCCGGCCTGGGCCAGCAGTGCCAGCCCGATATTCAGCATCATCAGGGTGGCCATGCCGTAACCGGAATCAATCAGCATCCCCATGACCATCGGCGACAGAGCTGAACTAAACACTCCAAGCGGCAGAAATATGGCCTTGACCTCGCCAAGATATCGGGTGCCGTACATCTCGGCCATGGTGGCGGCAATGGCGGTGGTTGGCATGCCAGAGGCAAGGCCGAAGAAGATGAAGAACAGCAGCACGCCAAGCCCGCCATCGACAAGCCATAGCGACAGACATGCCAATGCTGTCGGAAACACCAGATGCGCCGCCACCCGGCGACCGGTGAACCGGTCGACAAGCTGGCCCGAGATCAATGTTCCGGCAACAACACAGGCCGCATAGATCACATAGTTGGCGGCCCATGTGCCAAGCGACACGCCGGCCAGCTCGGCAAGGTAGATCTGGTGAAACAGCAGCCCTGTCACACTGAATGCCGGCACCATCGTCAACCCGACAAGGCCAAGCCAGAACCGGCGGTCCCGGATGACGGCGCGCCGCCGCCAGTGGGCCACCCCGTCAATGGTCACGATATCGGCATCCTGCCGGTCATCAATCCCGGCGGCGGCCCTGATACCTTCCAGACCGGCACCATCCTGATAGCGCGTGCGCTGCGTCAGCCGCCGGACAAAGGGGACGAGCGCGATCAGCGGCGCCAGCGGCAGGCATAGCCAGAGCGTGCGCCAGTCATGGATGACGAGAAGCGCGACAATTGACGCCGGGCCGATGGATTCGGCGACATTGAGTCCAAGCTGGGCCAGCGACAGGGCGCGCCCCCGTGCCACAACATAGCGGCGCGCGATGGCTGTTGTGTAGACATGCGATGTCATGCCCTGGCCAAACAGCCGCAGCAGATACAGCCCGATGATCAGGGTTGCCACAGAATTGATCTGGCTGAACAGCAGTGCGCTGGCGCACAGGCAACAGATCACCAGCCGTGCCAGTTTTTCGACCCGCATTGTGTCGGCAAGCTTGCCAAGCCACAAAAGGCTGATCGCGCTGGCGGTTGTGCCAATGGCGTAATAGGTGCCAAAGGCACCGTGGCTCAGGCCAAGTTCTCCCCGGATCTCGGCAGAGAACAGCGAGATGAAGAAGGTCTGGCCAAGCGAGGAACAGAACGCCATCGCCATGCCGAACAGAAGCAGCCGCCATTCCACCCGCATGAAATCCAGCGTCGAGGTGGGTAAAACGCCGCTGGCCTCAGGCGCTGTAATGCGCGGATTGACGGGGGTATCGGTCATGGGCAGGATTTCACCATGCCGCCGGGGCGCACGGCAAGCGGCGATTGAGGTTTCGCCGGACTTTACCCGGTTCCAGACGTCCGTCCAATCGACATGTTCCCTCTTGAACGGGCGCTCTCCTGATCATAACTAAATCACATACAAGATGTCCCTTCCATAAAAAATGTCGAAAGACAGTGCTGCCGGGAGGGTGAAACGGCCATTTATGTCTGGACTGGTGCGGCTGCCTCGTGCTGCCGTGGGGATGACCGGGCGTGAGAATGGCCGGTAAGGAGAGTGCCATGCAGACCGATAAATTTACCGCCCTTGTCCGCAATGCGTTGATGGCCGCGCAGAATGACGCGCTGGCCGCCAATCATCAGAAAATCACCGCGATGCATCTTCTGCGTGCGCTGCTGGCGGATGACAATGTCACTGTTCGCAGTCTGATTGGTCGTGCCGGCGGCGACCTTGGCGCGTTGCAGGCCGCCCTCGACAAGGCGATAGGTGCCATTCCGGCGGTGACCGGCAGTGGCGCTGACCAGCTGCAGCTTGATATGGATCTGGCGCGTGTCCTGCAGCAGGCGGAAGGTGAATCAAAGAAACTTGGCGACAGTTTTCTGGCGGTTGATGCGCTGTTGCTGGCAATGGCGCGGAGCAAGGGCGACATTGGCCGCATCCTGGGCCAGGCCGGCATTGATGCCGGTCGTGTGGTGACCGCCATCACCGACATGCGAAAGGGCCGCACCGCCGACAGCGACGCCGCCGAGGACAGTTACGAGGCGTTGGCGAAATTCACCACCGATGTCACCGACGCGGCGCGGCGCGGCAAGCTGGACCCGGTAATCGGTCGCGAGGCCGAAGTGCGTCGGACAATCCAGATCCTGGCCCGCCGCACAAAGAACAATCCGGTGCTGATCGGCCAGCCCGGCGTCGGCAAGACCGCCATCGCCGAGGGGCTGGCCCAGCGGATCGTCAATGGGGACGTGCCGCAGGCACTTGCCGACAAGTCGTTGCTGTCACTCGATATGGGCGCGCTTGTCGCCGGGGCGAAATATCGCGGCGAATTCGAGGAACGGCTGAAAGCCGTGCTGAAGGAGGTTCAGGCGCGCGATGGCGAGGTGATCCTGTTCATCGACGAGATGCACCAGCTTGTCGGTGCCGGCAAGAGTGACGGCGCGATGGATGCCTCGAACCTGCTGAAACCGGCACTGGCGCGCGGCGAATTGCGGTGTATCGGGGCAACAACATTGGATGAATACCGGCAATATGTTGAAAAGGACGCGGCGCTGACGCGGCGTTTCCAGCCTGTATTTGTCGATGAACCGACGGTTGAAGACACGATTTTCGTCCTTCGTGGTCTGAAGGAAAAATATGAACTCCACCACGGTGTGCGGATCACCGACGACGCGCTGATCGTGGCGGCAAAGCTGTCGCACCGCTATATTTCCGAACGCTTTCTTCCCGACAAGGCCATCGATGTGATGGATGAAGCGGCAAGTCATCTGCGAATCCAGTCCGACAGCAAGCCTGCCGAGCTGGATGCCACCGACCGTGCCATCATCCAGCTGAAGATCGAACAGGCGGCGTTGCAGAAGGAAAGCCAGGCCACGGCGCAGAAGCGGCTGGACGCCATCGCCGAGGAGCTGGAAACGCTGGAAGCCAAATCGGCCACCCTGACGGCGGAATGGGATGATGTGCAGGCCCAGATGGCCGAGGTTGGCCGACTGCAACAGGACCAGGAGGCCGCCCGGCACAGTTTGGAGGTGGCGCAGCGTGAAGGCCGGCTTGAAGAGGCGGCTGAGCTTGCCTATTCACGCATCCCGGCCATTGAACAGGAACTTGCCGCCGCCAAGGCGGCGGTGTCGGAATCCGACATCGTCGATGAAGAGGTGACCGCCGCCCAGATCGCCGCTGTCATCAGCAGCTGGACCGGCATCCCGGTCGACAAGATGCTGGAGGGAGAGCGCGAGAAACTGCTGGCAATGGAGGCCGAGATCGGCCGGCGTATCATTGGCCAGGAAGAGGCTGTCAGCGCGGTCGCCAACGCCACCCGCCGGTCACGTGCCGGCCTGTCCGACCCGAACCAGCCGATGGGAAGTTTCCTGATGCTGGGGCCGACGGGCGTCGGCAAGACCGAGATGGCAAAGGCGCTCGCCGCCTTCCTGTTCGACAGGGATGATGCGGTGCTGCGGATCGACATGTCGGAATATATGGAAAAACATTCCGTGGCACGGCTGATCGGCGCGCCGCCGGGCTATGTCGGCTATGAGGAAGGTGGAAGCCTGACCGAGGCGGTTCGTCGCCGCCCCTATCAGGTGGTGCTGTTCGACGAAATCGAAAAGGCGCATCCTGAAATCTTCAACATCCTGTTGCAGGTTCTCGACGAAGGCCACCTGACCGACGGGCAGGGACGGCGTGTCGATTTCGCCAACACCATCATCCTGCTGACCTCGAATATCGGGGCCGATCATCTGCTGGCGCTTGGTGATGACGAGGACAGCGAGGCCGCGCGCGACCAGGTGATGGCGGATGTGCATTCCACCTTCCGGCCGGAATTCCTGAACCGGCTTGACGAGGTGCTGCTGTTCCACCGGCTGTCACCGCATCATATGGGGGCGATCGTCACTATCCAGTTCGCCCGCCTTCAGGCCCGCCTTGCCGACCGCGGGGTGACGCTGCGGCTTGATGATGAGGCGGCGGCGTGGCTGGCGGCGCGCGGCTATGATTCGCAATTCGGTGCCCGCCCGCTGCAGCGGGTGATCCAGAGCGCGGTGCAGAACCCGCTTGCCGAGGCGCTTCTTGAAGGGCGGTTCGGTGATGGCGACCTTGTCGAGGTGCGGGTCGACCCGTCAGGCGACGCGCTGATCTTCGGGTTTGCCTCGCCGGATGAAGCTGGTCAGGCCAAGGGCGCGCTGACGGACAATGCCGCCGATGCGGCCGGCCGGGCATAGAGACCGGAAACGCTCACCCTATCAGTCCTGCGGTGGCAAAGCTGTGTTCCGGCAGGCCCCGCACGCCTGTTTCGATGGCGAACAGGCTGCCGGCCAGCCGGTCCGTCGGCGCTTTGTCGGCTGCCGCTGTGGTGACATAGAGTGTTGTCAGATCCGCCCCGCCGAAGGTGCAGGTGGTGATGTTCTTCACCGGCATGTCGATCACCCGGTCGATGCCGCCATCCGGTGCCACCCGCACGATACAGCCACCGCCATAGCGGCAGTTCCACAGACAGCCCTCGGAATCCATCGCCGACCCGTCGGGAAGGCCGCGCCCAAAACCGGCGAAAAAGGGCTGTCCGTCGCCGATCCGGCCGCTGTCGGCATCATAGGGATAGACACGGATCTCGTTCTTCAGCGTGTCACCGAAATAGAAATACCGATGATCCGGGGACCAGCAGACGGTATTTGGAATACCGATTCCGGTCTCGATGGCCTCTGGTGCCGGTCCCCCGTCATAGCGATACAGCGCCCCCATGCCGTCACGCACTGGCAGCGCCTCGCCATCGGGGCCGACATTGTTGCCCATCGTGCCAATCCAGAAATTGCCGTTCGGGTCGCTGCGCCCGTCATTGTAGCGCAGGTCGGGCCAGTCCGGCAGGACCGGTGTCACATCCTCGCGCGCGCCGCTGTCCGGGTCGAACAGGCACAACTGCCCGCCAAGCGCCACAAGAAGCCGGTCCGGCCTGTTGGTCAGCGACAGCGCGACAACGGGCTGGTCGAACTGATGGGTGCGGGTCGTGGTGGTTGCCGGATCATGGACATGCAGCAGAAACCGGTTGATGTCGCACCAGTACAGCCGGTGCCGCGCCGCGTCCCAGGTCGCCGCCTCGCCGCAGATATCCCCTGTCGGGGCAACACAGACCGGTTCCATATCCAACCCTTTCGACATGACAGTTTCAGCATGGGGACAGTTTCAGCATGGGTGTTTGCCGGCCTGTTTTCCACCTTAAACTGTGTGAAGGCCCGCCATGCGCTGGCGACAGCCCCACAAGCGGATTGATCTGCGTCCGGTCCTGTCGCACTGTGATCTTTTTGGAAGGGACAGACACATGCTTGAGACATGGCGGTGGTTCGGGCCGGATGATCCGGTGACATGTTCGCATATCAGGCAGGCCGGCGCCGACGGTGTGGTAACAGCGCTTCATGACATGCCGCCCGGCGCGGTCTGGCAGCCCCACGACATCGCGGCGCGAAAGTCGTTGATCGAACAGGCCGGGCTTGTCTGGTCCGTTGTCGAGAGCATTCCCGTACATCCGGCGATCAAGCTCGGGAATGAACATGCACAGCGCCATATGGATGCCTGGATCGAGAGCATGCAGAACCTCGCCGCCGCCGGCATGGATGTCATCTGCTATAATTTCATGCCGGTTGTCGACTGGACGCGCACCGAGCTGCGCCACCCGACGCGTCGCGGGGGGCTGGCGCTTCGCTTCGATCCGGTGGAATTCGCCGCCTATGACCTGTTCATTCTGCGCCGTGCCGGCGCCGAGGCGGATTATGATGCCGCCATCGTCGCGGCTGCCGAATCCCGTTACGCGGCGATGGACGAGGCCGACCGGCAGCGGCTTGAAAGCACCATCATCGCCGGGCTTCCCGGATCCGAACTGTCGCATGGGCGCGAGGATATCCGCGCCGCGATTGCCGAATATGACGGTGTTGGTCCGGCCGAACTCCAGGCCAATCTGATTGCCTTTCTGGAACAGGTTGCGCCAGCCGCCGAGGCATGTGGCGCACGGGTCTGCCTGCATCCGGATGATCCGCCCTTTTCGATTTTCGGCCTGCCGCGCGTGGTATCGACCGCGGCCGACTACAGCGCAGTGTTTGACGCTGTGCCGTCGCCCGCCAATGGCATCACGCTGTGTGCCGGGTCGCTCGGCTCGCGCCCTGACAATGACGTGATCGCGATGGCCCGCGACTTTGCCGCGCGGATCCATTTCGTGCATCTGCGCAATGTCACCATCGAGCCGTCCGGTGCCTTTCTCGAGGATGACCATCTTGATGGCGGTGTTGATATGGTGGCGTTGATTTCGGTTCTGCTTGGTGAAGAGGCGCGCCGGCGGGCCGAGGGCCGTGCGGATTCGCTGATCCCGATGCGCCCTGATCACGGCCATCTGCTGCTTGACGATATCGGGAAACAGACCAATCCCGGCTATTCCGCCATTGGCCGGCTGAAGGGGCTTGCCGAATTGCGGGGGGTGGCCCGCGCGGTGGCGTCACTGTCGGCGTTCTAGAGGGGGACCAGGTAATGCATATCGATTTTTCGGGCAAGGTGGCGGCGGTTACCGGAACCAGTGGCATCGGTCTTGATGCGGCGCTGCATCTGGCGCGTTGCGGGGCGCGCGTCTTTCTTGCCGGGATCGACCCCGACCTGAACGCCGCCGCCGCCACTATGGCCACGGCAGAGGAATTGCCGGTCACGGTGCATCACGTCGATGTCGCCGATGAAGCGTCGGTCAGGGACTGGTCACAGCATATCGCCGGCGAGACAGACAGGCTGCATGCGCTTGTCAATGCGGCGGCAATCCAGAGCTACGGGTCGGTGGAGGACACCAGTCCGCAAGCATGGGACCGCACGATTGCGGTCAATCTGCGATCCTGTTATCTGACATCCCATTTCCTGTATCCGCTGATGAAGGCGGCTGGCGCGGCATCGATTGTCCATGTGTCCTCGGTGCAGGGACATGCCAACCAGAACAATGTTCTTGCCTATGCCACCACAAAGGGGGGCATACATGCGCTGACCCGCGCGATGGCGGTGGATTGCGCAAAGGACGGGATCCGGGTGAATTCGATCAGCCCGGGATCGGTCAGGACGCCGCTGCTGGAATTCTCGGCGCGGGAACTCGCCACCGACGGCAAGTCGATTGACGACATGATCGCCGAGTTTGGCGCCTCGCATCCGGTGGGGCGCGTTGGCACACCGGCCGAGACCAGCGCCTTGATCGCCTATCTGTGTTCCGATGCGGCGGGGTTTGTCACCGGGGGTGACATGCTGATTGACGGGGGGCTGACAGCGCAGCTCGGCGTCTGATCCAAGGGCAACGTGGTCGCAGAACGTGATTACGTCTTGTATGCACCATCACTGACCTGAACATCAGCAATATCAACAGTTTATGTGCAGCACTGCTGGTGTC
>JBFPJN010000005.1:193324-250700 GCA_040839025.1 Alphaproteobacteria bacterium LSUCC0719 | reverse complement strand
ATGGTAGCGGAGGAGGGACTCGAACCCCCGACACGCGGATTATGATTCCGCTGCTCTAACCAGCTGAGCTACTCCGCCCAAATAAGGCGCGCCGGGCGTGGCCCGCGCGACGCTCTGATATAGGGGAAATCACGGTCACCGGTCAAGCCCGTTCATCGTCGATACGGTCAAAATTCCGTGGGGACCATTCGGCGCATTTATCTCACATGTTTGTGAGCCGATCGGCACTGGACGCCGTCGCCTGCGCAGCCATATCATCGCGTCATGCTTGAAGCCTTCATCACCGCTTTCATCATCTATTTCGTTGTCATCGACCCGGTCGGCAACGCGCCGATCTTTCTTGCCGTCACCCAGCATCAGGATCGCGCCCGCAAGCTTCGCACCGCGCTCGAAGGCACCGCCGTCGCCACCGCCATCATGCTGTTCTTTGCGCTGTGTGGCGGCTGGATTTTGGCCTATCTGAATATCAGCGAGGCCGCCTTCCGCATTGCCGGCGGCATCATCCTGTTCCTGGTCGCCCTCGACATGCTGGCGGCAAAACGCCAGCAGCGAAAGCGCGAAGCCTCAACCGGCGATGACGCTTCGGTTGAGGCTGACAATGTCGCCATCTACCCCCTCGCCATCCCACTTCTGGCCGGACCATCCGCCATCATGTCGGTGATTGTCGTCACAAGCGGCTTTGCCAGTGGTGGGTTTGGGGCGGTTCTGACAGGCTATGCGGCGCTGCTGGCGGTGATGGTGGCGACAGGCACCATCCTCGGCCTGACCGTTCTTGCCGAAGGCTGGATGAACGAGAAAATCACCATGGTATTTTCGCGAATCACCGCCATCATCCTTGCCGGACTGTCAGTGCAATATATCATCGACGGGTTGGCCACCATCGGCCTGATAACACGCTCTTGACGTGCTAGTGGCTGACAAGCCGGGCCAGTGCGCTATGATGATGGCAGGAGGGCACAACCATGCAGCAGGACATTCTGATCATCGGCGTGTTGTTTCCGGCGATTCCGCTGATGATGGTCAATTTCGGCAATCGCTATACGGTGCTGGCGACCCTGATCCGGCATCTGCATGATGAAGTGATCCGCGACAATGTCTCGCCAACCGATGCCGAGCGGTTCCTGCTGCAGATCAATCGGCTTCGCGATCGATTGCGCCTGATCGGCATCACCCAGTCATGTGCCGCCATTGCGTTTGTTCTGGCCCTTGCCGCGATGATCGGTGCCTATTTCGGCCATATGGAGGCCGCCAGCTGGCTGTTCCTGGGCTCGATTTTCCTGATGATGGGATCGATGCTGCTCTTCACCCGGGAAATCCAGATCGCCAACACCGCGCTGGATGTTCACCTGTCAGATCTGGAATCGCATCAGGAATGGGAGCAGTATCTGAAACCCAAACGGCGCAAGGCAGCAGGGAAGACATAGGATCGCATGGGGACTGAGGAACGATGTCACAGCCAAGAACCATCATCGCCATTGATCAGGGCACCACAAGTTCGCGCGCCATCCTGTTTGACGAGGCAGGCACCATACTGGCTCAGAAATCCGCCGAATTCCCGCAACATTTCCCGGCTGATGGATGGGTCGAGCATGACCCGGAAGATATCTGGCAGACAACCATCGACGTGACCGCCGCAATGGTTGCCGCGGCCCGTGCGCGGGGCAACCTGCCGATCGCGGTTGGTATCACCAACCAGCGCGAGACAGCGATTATCTGGGACCGCGTCACCGGCAAACCCATCCACAACGCCATCGTCTGGCAGGACCGTCGCACCGCCGATATCTGCGCGGTGATGAAGCGCGCCGGCCATGAAACAATGGTAACCGAAAAGACGGGCCTGCTTCTCGACCCCTATTTCACGGCGACAAAGCTGTCCTGGATCCTTGACCGTGTCGAGGGCGCACGTGAGCGCGCCGAAGCTGGCGAGCTGTGTTATGGCACTGTTGACAGTTTCCTGATCTGGCGGCTGACCGGCGGCAAGGTTCACGCCACCGATGCCACCAATGCCAGCCGGACCAGCCTCTATAACATCCATGACAATGACTGGGATGACGATCTGCTGAAGCTGTTCGACCTGCCGCGCGCCGGCCTTCCCACCGTGATGGATTGCGCTGCCGAATTCGGCGTCTGTGACGAGGCGCTGTTTGATGCGGCGCTGCCAATCCGCGGTGTGGCCGGCGACCAGCAGGCCGCCGCCATCGGTCAGGGCTGCTTTACCCCCGGGGCGTTGAAATCAACCTATGGCACCGGCTGCTTTGTCATCATCAACACTGGTGACGAGGCGGTTGCCTCGAAAAACCGGCTTTTGACGACGATTGGCTATCGGCTTGGTGGGCGAACCACCTACGCGCTGGAAGGCTCGATCTTTGTCTCCGGCGCCATTGTGCAGTGGCTTCGCGACGGGATGAAGCTGATCGGCGCTGCCAGCGAAACCGAAGGCATCGCCAGCGCCATGGACGGCAATAACGGTGTTTATATGGTCCCTGCCCTGACCGGGCTTGGCGCGCCGCATTGGGCGCCGAACGCACGCGGCGCTGTCTATGGCATCACCCGCGATACCGGCCCGGCGGATTTTGTGCGCGCGGCGCTGGAATCGGTTGCCTATCAGACGAATGACCTGTTCACCGCGATTGCCGGTGACGGCATTCCGGTGTCGGCCGTGCGGGTCGATGGCGGCATGACCGAGAATGACTGGCTGATGCAGTTCCTGGCGGATATCATCAATCTGCCTGTCGACCGGCCTGTGGTGCGTGAGACAACCGCTCTCGGCGCGGCCATGCTGGCGCTGATGCAAAGTGATCCATCAATCACCCTTGATGATCTTGCCGCACGTTGGCAGCGCGATGCCGGGTTTCAGCCGGCGATGGATGCGGCAACGCGCAAAGACCTCGTCGCAGGCTGGAACGCAGCCATGAAGAGGACGTTGCTGGAAAGCTGACTAGCTGTCCGCAAGAGCCCGGTTTGAGCCGCCTATTTGCGAGCCGGCAATGGCGATGGCAATCGCGCTCCACATGAAGATGTTGTTCCACTGACCAAAGAAATCGGCCGTGGACGAGATCGGCCAGAACAGACCAAACGGCACAATCCACATCGTCGCGACAATCACATTTTCACGGTTTCGGATCGCCGGCACCGCACAGACCCAGATAATCGACCCAAGAAACAGAACGCCCGTCACCAGACCAAGGAGCCCTGCCTCACCAGCCATCTGGATATAGTAGTTATGTGGATGTGGATGGCAGTCGAAATCGGGCGATCCGGCAATTACATCATTACATAGGTAACGCAGATTCCCCGGCCCGATGCCAAGAATGGGGGCCTGATCAAAGGCCAGAACACCAGGCCCCATGGCCTTATAATACGCACTTTCAACATGGGTTGGCATTTGCTCAACAAATTTGTCGACATATCTGTTGCCTAGGTCAGGTCGTGTTTTCATCACCACGACAACAGCAATCAGTTCCACCGCAACAATCAGCAGAACACGCCAGATTTTCGGCTTCCAGACGATCGCCGCGATCATGCCCGAACAGGCGCGGATCAGGAAATTGATCCTCTCGCCCGTCATCACCGACAGGATTATCGATGCCAGAGCAACAATGGCGCCAAGACTGGCGAGTCTGCTCCTGTACGAAGTCGCGATCGCAACCGCAACAACAAAGGCAGGCAGGCCCACCTTGGCAAGGTAATTGCCGGGCACTAGATCCCCATAAGGCCAGGACAACCTGCCACCTTGCGGGCCGACAATCAGGATTTCCGCTGTCAGAATCCCGCACATGGCAACCATTGCGATGCCAGTTGTCAGGATCATGAGATATAAAAGCCGCTCATCCCGGCCCAGCCAGAACGCTGTCGCCATGGCGAATAGTGGAAACCGGAACCAGGCAAACGCCTCACCCAATGAATATACCGGCAGCGGCGACAATGCTGCGGCCAGAAGACAAACCGCCCAGAACGCGAACGCCGCCTGTACCCAGAATTTTTTAAGCCACCAGCCCTCTCTGCGAACAACAGACCGCACAGCAAAGGTCAGCGCCAGAACAGACAGCCATAGATCGGCAGGTGAACGTTCGATCAGCAGGATGAAAGGGCCAGCCAGCCAGAAGATATGCAGGTAACGTTCCCATCTTGGCAGTTCTGCCAGTGCGGCTCTGGCATCAGCAGTCAGTCTGGAGAGATGCGCGGTCACGCCGCCGGTCATTGTCGGTGAATTGTTACCTGACATGTTCACATCAACGCTCTTTTCCGTCTTTCATGAGACGACTCCGGTTAGCGGGTCACTAGACCCACCATGCGTTCTGACCACATTCTGAACGAATGTCATAACAGGCTTTTATTCTTAGTAAAGCGATTAGCTATTTCAGGATAACATGCTGCCATAATGCGGCAGATACACCGCCAGCATAGGCCAGATGATATTTTTTTAAGCAAGAATGGACATGTTCTTATGTTTCGATTGATTGGGGTTGCGGCGAGACATGCCCAGCAGTGGCACGAACGAACCGTGATCCCGCGCTGGCCTCGTCACCTGCCCCCGACAAGGTTTCTGCTGTTTCTTGTCATGGTATTTGGCGCAGTTGCCATTCTTCTGAACGTGCAGGTTCGTCACGCACAGCTTCAGACATGGGCCGGGTTGCACGGCGCTGACGGTGCCTCGCTGTTTTCAACGGCTGATGCACCCTATTTCCTGTATCACGCCGGCTTGATCAAAAAAGGTCTTGGCGTCGAAAGCTATGATGGAATCCGTTCCTATCCAAATCTTGCCAGAGATGAAACCGAGCCAAACACTGGATCACCATCATTTCGTTCACGGCCACTGCTTTCAGTCGCGGTCGCCCATATCGCCAGCAGCGCGGACCCAGCGCAGCTCATAGAATCCGGCAACAGGACCGTCCTGTTAACCTCGGCACTCACAGCGGTGATGATCATTGTGTGCTTTGGCGCTGCCGGCTATTGGATGGAAGGAAGCGTTGCCGGTCTTGGCGGCGGGCTGTCGCTGGCCTATCTCACACGGTCCTCAATCGGCCGGATCGACACGGATCAGCTGAATCTCGGCTTCATGTATCTGCTGTTCGGGCTGGTTGTCTTCGCCGGCAGGGCCAGTTCACGCTTCAGATGTCTGATCTGGTGCGGCATCGCGGGCATCACGGCACATTTGTTCATGTGGTGGTATGGCAAGCCGGAGCTGATCGTTATGGCCGCCATAGCCCTGGCATGGATGCTGCTGTGCCTGCAGAAAAATCTGGTCACCGCCATCACCGGTTCAGTTCTGTTTCTGGCCCTTGCCGATATCACGCTGTTCAATCCATTTGGCTCCACCTACCTGCAGAACGCCATATCATTCGAAAAATTTGTTTTTCCACATACCTTTCAAACCATTACAGAAATCAGACAGCTTTCCCTTCACGCCATCCTTGCCGCCATTTCAGGTTCAGTTGCGCTGGGGCTGGTCGGTCTTTGCGGGTTGGTGATGTTTGCCGTTCGCCACCCTGTGATGGCTGTTGCATTTGGACCGCTTGTTGCCTTTGGCTTGCTCAATTTTGTGATCGGCAACCGCGCGATCTTCTATTCGGCACCAATCCTATGGTTCGGCGTGGCCTTCTTGATGACCACCCTTGCACGGTTCATTGCCGCTCGCCTCGGCGGCGCAACAATGCGGCGTGACCATATCGCAGCAACAATTGGCTCCTGTATTGCGATGCTCATGGCCTGGGTCAATTCACCAACAAATTACGTACCGCAACCAAGCTTTCCCGGACCCGCTCTTGAAGGTCTCGCGTCCTTGAAAGACACCGCCGATCCTGACAACAGCGTTGTTGCGACATGGTGGGATTATGGGTACGCCTCGATGTTCCTGAACGAGTTGCCAACACTTCACGATGGCGGATCACAGACAACACCGACAACGCATTTTGTGGCGCGTGGACTTCTTGGCCCAACCTCGTCACAAAGCATCGGCACCCTCAAGTTCCTCAGCAGCAGAGGCCATAAAGGCATCGCAGCGCATGATAATATTGAAGAGATAGAGGCAGCGTTTCAGGCTGCCACCACGTCTGCCTCACCCGACCTTTATCTTGTTGTCACCGGCCAGATGGCAGGTTGGATGGGATCGATCTCGAAGATCGCCAACTGGGACATTGAACAGGGACAGCCGATCCCGCTTCCAGACAATCCTGAAGGTGCAGAGGTGCATTACAGGCCCATCAACTGCCGTTTCAATGCCTATCCCCGGCACCTCACCTGCGGCGGACGGCGCATTGATTTGGAGCGCGGCCTGATTGACGGGGCACCATTGCTGGCTGGCTGGACACATGCAAAGGACGGCGCAATCCTGCGCCGCCGCAGCTTCACGCATGACGCGAACCACGCCTTCCAGATCATCCAGAATGATGGCCGCATCACCGCCTATCTGCTGCATCGCCAGCTATATGAAAGCACCTTCAACAGGCTCTATTACCTCGGCGATATCGACCATCCGGCACTCAGCCTTCATTATGACGACTATCCGCATATCCGGATCTACCGGATCGATGGCAGACCGGTCACCGGGGCCGCAGACTCATGACAGGGCCGTGCGAATGGCTTTCTTGTCGATCTTGCCGACACTTGTCTTGGCAATCCGGTCAACAAACCTGATTTCATCCGGCATCGCCCATTTTGACAGGCTGCCTGCGGCAATGGCTGATTTGATGGCGGCGCTGATGCCGGCCGATACAGCCTGCCGATCCACCACATCATCCGCCACGACCAGCAGCATGGGCCGCTCGCCCCATTTCGGGTCAGGAACACCGATGGCTGCCACCTCGACAACGCCCTTCACCGCCGAGGACATGCTCTCAAGTTCCAGCGACGATATCCATTCACCACCGGATTTGATGACATCCTTCATCCGGTCGGTGATCATCAGGCTGCCAGCCGGATCAATATGCCCGACATCGCCTGTATGCATATAGCCGCCTCGCCATAATGCCTCTGTGGCTTCGGGGCTTTTCAGATAGGCCGCATTCAGCCACGGCGCACGAACAACCACTTCGCCGGTGCTGGCACCGTCACGCGGCTGCTCGGTCATGGCTTCATCCATGATTTTCAGATCGACAAGCGGCAAGGGCCGCCCGGTCATCACCCGCGCATCAAGACTGTCCGGGTCATCCGGGTCAATATGCGCAAAGGTCAGCACCGGACATGTCTCGGACAGCCCGTAACCGGCATAGATGTTGATCCCCCGTTCCATCGCCGCCGCCGCAACGCCTTGTGGCAGTGCCGAGCCGCCGGTTACCATCTTCAGCTTGCCAAGATCGGTATCGGCGGCTTCCGGCGCGCCAAGCATCATCTGCAGGATTGTCGGCACACAGTGGGTGAAGGTCACTTTTTCCGCGGCGATCAACCGCAACAGGTTCGCCGGCACATAGCGTCCCGGATAGACCTGTTTGATCCCAAGCAGTGCCGCTACATAGGGAAACCCCCAGGCATGAACATGGAACATCGGCGTCAGCGGCATGTAGACATCGCCGCGATGAAGACGGTTATCGGTCGCGACCGGACCAAACCCGGCAAGCACCCCCATGGTGTGCAGGACAAGCTGGCGGTGGGTATAGGCAACGGCCTTTGGCTCGCCGGTCGTGCCGGTTGTGTAAAAGGTGGTGGCGCGGGCTGCCTCGTCGAAATCGGGAAAGACAAAGCTGTCGGCAGCTGTCGCCAGCATCTCGTCATAGCTGGTGATGAAATCGAAAATCGTGTCCTGTGTCTGCTGTGGATCATCGCGTAGCAGGATCAGGCGGACTTTGCGGGTGACAAGCGGCATCACCTCGGCAAGCAATGGCAGGAAATCCGTATGGACGAGGATCACGTCATCTTCAGCATGATCGATGGTATAGGCGATCTGCGCCGGCGCCAGCCGGATATTGATCGTATGCAGGACCGCGCCAAGCATCGGCACCGCGAAAAACGCCTCGAAATAGCGGTGCGTGTCCCAATCCATTACCGCAACGACATCGCCCTGCTTCACGCCCTGCGCCGCCAGACCGGCACCAAATCGGCGCAGCCTGTCCTCAAGATCGGCATAGCTGTAGCGGGCCAGCCCGTCACTGACGATCTCGACATCTCGCGCGATTTGCAGCGGTGTGCGAAGCAGAGTTTTGATCAGCAGCGGAAAGTCTGCCGGTGATTGCGGATCGACCATGACCATCTTTCCCGACTTGTCTGTTCGGATCTCTCGGACGGTATCAGCGATGGCACCGGATGAACAGATCTCAGGCAAACGCGGCTGACGGTGCCTCGGCGATCCAGCCACCGCCAAGCACACGATCTGGCTGGGCGGGGTCATACAGCACTGCGGCCTGTCCGGCTGAAATGCCAAATTGTGGCTCATCAAGACGGATCGAGACCCGGTCACCCGTCACATCGCCAATTGTGGCCGGCAGGGACGGCGCGGTGTTGCGAAGCCGCGCCAACACCGCCATGCCAGCAGCCGGCGCGCCATCGCGCGATACCCAGCTGGTCTCGGTCAGACGAACCTCATGACAGGCCAGCGCGCTCTGCGGGCCTACGATCACCTGGCGGCTGGTGGCGTCAATCGCCACCACATAGAGCGGCCCTTCGGAATCATCGGCATCCTTTCGCCCTCCAATGCCAAGGCCGCGGCGCTGCCCGATGGTGTAGTCAATGACGCCGTTGTGATGCCCCAGAACGGTCCCATCAAGATGCACGATCTCACCGGCTTCGACAGCCCCGGGGCGCAGACGCCGCACCACGTCGCCATAGCGCCCATTCGGCACAAAACAGATGTCCTGGCTGTCCGGCTTGTCGGCAACGGCAAGGCCATGACGATGCGCCAGTTCGCGCGTTTCATCCTTGCTCATGCCGCCCAGCGGGAAGCGCAGGTAGTCAAGCTGGTCCGGCGTTGTGGCAAACAGGAAATAGCTCTGGTCCTTGCCAGGATCGATGCCACGGTGAAGTTCGGCCCCACTGGCCGCCTCGACACGGCGCACATAATGACCGGTGGCGAGACAGTCGGCGCCAAGTTCACGCGCTGTTGCCAGAAGATCGGTGAATTTCACCGTCTGGTTACAGCGCACGCAGGGAATGGGGGTCTCACCCCTCAGATAGCTGTCGGCAAAATCCTGCATCACCTGGTCGGCAAAGCGGTTTTCATAGTCGAGAACGTAATGCGGAATGCCAAGACGACCGGCAACACTGCGCGCGTCATGGATATCGGCACCGGCACAACAGGCACCCTTTGCCTGAATGGCAACACCATGATCATAGAGTTGCAGCGTGATGCCGATAACCTCATAGCCCTGCTCGTGAAGCAGCGCCGCCGTGACTGACGAATCGACACCGCCCGACATGGCCACAACGACGCGGGTGTCTGCCGGCGGTTTGGCAAAGCCAAGCGAGTTGAGCGCGGCGTCGTGCGAGGCGGCGGCTGCTCCAGTCGTCGATGCAGTTGTCGATGCGGGCGCGGCGGTTGTCATCATCCTTGTCTTTCCGGATTTCCCCAGAGCGGACACCCCCAGAGCAGAAATTTCCAGAGCGGATGTTACCGCTAGAAATCCTCAGGAATGGTCAGACGCACCCCGTTCAGTTCAGGGGACATCACAATCTGGCATCCAAGCCGCGAGGTTTCGGACAGTCCAAAGGCAAGATCAAGCATGTCTTCCTCATCCTCGCTTGGACCGCCGGTCTTTGCATACCATTCCGGATCGACAATCACATGGCAGGTCGCGCAGGACAGGCAGCCGCCACATGTGCCCTCAATACCAAGACCGGCATCACGGCCGGCTTCCATCGCGGTGACGCCCTCATCGACCTCGACATTATGTTCCTTGCCATCGGCGGTGATAAAAATAATCGTTGGCATGGTGCTACAAACTCCAGTTGTTCTTTTGCGATGTCACAGCGGGTGATGTCATTCGCCAGCAGCGGTGATCTGTTTGCATTCCTGTCGCCCGGAACCCATTACCCGGAACGGCTTCCAGCTTTTACAAGCCAAGCACCAGTTCCGCAAGCCTTTCAAAATCCGACTCTCCGGTGTCCCAGCCCCCTGAAATCCGGATGGCACGGCTGGCATCCTCGCCGGCATTCATCGCCTTCAGAACATGACTTTCGTGAACCTTGCCTGATGAACAGGCCGACCCGGCACTGATCGCCGCGCCGGCAAGATCAAACGCCATCACCAATGTCTCGGCGCTTTTCTCATTTATCGCCAGACAGCTGGTATTGCCGATCCGGTTCACACCGGCACCAAACAGGCGTACGTCGTTGCGACCTTTGATCAGGCGCGTCTCCAGCCTGTCACGCCACGCCGCCATAGCGCGGAAATGCGCCACATCGTCAAAGGCTGATTTTGCCGCCGCACCAAAGCCGACAATGCCGAGGACATTTTCCGTTCCCGACCGACGCCCCTGTTCCTGACCACCGCCACGAAGAAGGCTTGTCATCCGCAGACCGGGCCTGACCAGCAGCGCGCCAACGCCTGTCGGCCCGCCGATCTTGTGCGCCGACAGGCTGGCATAATCGAGGCCGGAGGCCGCAAAATCCAGATGCTGCTTGCCCAGCATCTGCACCATGTCGCTATGCACCGCAACGCCCGCCTCGCGCGCCAGCGCCACCACCTCGTCGATTGGCTGGATCACGCCTGTCTCGTTATTGGCATACATCACCGAAACCAGTGTGCGCCGGCGTCTGTCGTCCGGCAGATCCCCCAGCACCTGACCCAGATGGGCAAGATCAATCCGGCCATCTGAATCGACGCCGATCACAGTGGCGTCCGACGCCGCGCGCAGCACCGAATCATGCTCCACCGCACTGGTGATGACATGATCAAACACCGACAGGGCAAGATTGTTTGCTTCGGTTCCACCGCTGGTGAAAACAATGTCGGCACCGCGGCATCCGGTAAGCATCGCGACATCGGCACGGGCCTGTTCAACGGCCATGCGTGCCGCGCGGCCATACCCGTGAACCGAGGATGGATTGGCGGGCGGGCCCATCATCGCCTGCATTGCGGCA
Source organism: Alphaproteobacteria bacterium LSUCC0719 (assembly GCA_040839025.1). Classification (NCBI taxonomy): domain Bacteria; kingdom Pseudomonadati; phylum Pseudomonadota; class Alphaproteobacteria; species Alphaproteobacteria bacterium LSUCC0719. The sequence continues at coordinate 239,690 of JBFPJN010000005.1, read as the reverse complement.
ATGGCTTCGGGGCGAAGCGGTGCGGTGGCGTTATTGTCGAAATAGAGCTGCGGCTGGCGCGCCATGATGTCGGCTCAGCTTTTGCGTTCTGGCAGGTCGAGCCCGTCCGTATCGCCAATCGCCTTCTTGCCGGCCTTGTCATGGAGCTTGGTCGGAGACAGCCTGTCCTCCATGTCGTTCAGGCGGGCCCGCAGGGTCTGCACCTCGGCGACAAGCGCTTCGATGGTGCGCGCCCGCGGATCGACTTCATCCGGGTTTGACACGCCATAGGCGGCAAAAGGGCGTTCTTCGGCAACAGCTGACCGTTTGGCCGCCAGCTGCCGCGCCGGCACGCCGACAACAGTGGCACCGGCAGGCACATCGCGGGTGACAACCGAATTGCCGCCGACACGCGCGCCCTGATGAACTGTTAGATCACCGAGGATCTGCGCCCCCGAACCGACAATGACATCGTCTTCGAGCGTCGGATGCCGCTTTACCGATCTCTGGGCTTCGGCGTCAACCGCCGGCAGCACCCCCCCAAGAGTGACACCCTGATAGAGCGTCACGTTGCGACCAATGACAGCTGTTTCGCCAATCACGACGCCGGAACCATGATCCACGAAAAACCCGCATCCGATCGTGGCACCTGGATGAATCTCGATGCCGGTGAACCAGCGGGCAAACTGCATGATGAACCTGGCCGGGAATTTCACACCCGCGCGCCACAGCGGATTGGCAATCCGATAGGCAAGCATGACCTGGAAACTGGGATACAGAAACATCGCCGCGAGTCTGCCGCCGGCAGCGGGATCGCGTTCGAGGATGGCGGTAAGGTCGCGGTTCAGTTTTGCGAACATGGCTCCAGACTCCATGGTCGGTTTCTGTTGATACCTGAAAATCAGCACCGTACTGTGCAAGCCGGGTTGGCCTGCCGATCTGTTTAAGATATAAGCCGATTTCACAAAATCACAAGGTAACGGATAAATATGCCCGAGGTCATCATCAACGGACCCGAGGGACGCCTTGAATGCCGGTACATGCCAGCAGAGGCCCCCGACGCGCCAACCGCCCTGATTCTGCATCCCGAACCCGACAAGGGCGGCACCATGAACAACCGCGTGACCTACGCGCTCTACCAGCATTTCCAGTCTCGCGGATTTGCCGTCATGCGGTTCAATTTCCGCGGTGTCGGCAGAAGCCAGGGCACCTATGACAACGGGGATGGCGAGTTGTCTGATGCGGCCACGGCAATGGACTGGCTGCAGTCGCAGACCCCGGCATCAAGCCAGTGCTGGATTGCCGGCTTTTCCTTCGGGTCATGGATTGGCATGCAGCTGATGATGCGCCGCCCTGAAATTCAGGGTTTTATTGCCGTTACCCCGCCAGCCACCACACATGACTTCACGTTCCTTGCGCCCTGCCCGGCATCGGGCCTGATCGTACATGGCGAACAGGACACAGCCGTCCCACCGGAGACTGTCCACAAGCTTGTCGACAAGCTGTCGATCCAGAAAGGTGTCGAGATCAAGGTCGATATCGTTCCGGGCGCGAATCATTTCTTTACGGATCATCTCGATCCGCTGATCGAGCATGTGTCCGACTATCTTGACGAGGCGCTGCCAAAGACCCCGGAAGCGCAGCTTTTCTAGAGTACAGAGGGACGATAGATGACATACCGGTCGGATCTCATCACGCTGTTCTCGGAACGCGGCTACATCCACCAGGCGACAAATATCGAAGGGTTGGACGAACGGGCCACCCAGCAGATCATTCCTGCCTATATCGGGTTTGACTGCACCGCGGACAGCCTTCATGTCGGCTCGCTGGTGCAGATCATGATGCTGCGCGCGCTTCAGAAGACCGGCCACAAACCGATTGTCCTGATGGGTGGCGGCACCACCAAGGTTGGCGACCCCTCTGGCAAGGACACCGCACGGCCGCTTCTGTCCGAACATGATATCGAGCAGAACAAGAAGGGCATATTTCAGGTTTTTGAAAAATACCTGACCTTTGGTGATGGACCGACCGATGCGATCATGGTCGACAATGCCTCGTGGCTGGACAATCTTGCCTATATCCGGTTCCTGCGGGACTTCGGACCGCATTTTTCCGTCAACCGCATGCTGTCGATGGATTCGGTGAAGCTGCGCCTTGACCGTGAACAGCCACTGTCATTTCTGGAATTCAACTACGCCATTCTCCAGGCCTATGACTTTCTCGAGCTGCGGCGTCGGTACGGATGCCTGTTGCAGATGGGCGGCTCGGACCAGTGGGGCAACATCGTCAGCGGCATTGATCTGACACGCCGTGTCGACAGTCAGGAAATCTTTGGCCTGACATCGCCACTGATCACCACGGCGTCAGGCGCGAAGATGGGCAAATCAGCTGATGGTGCCATCTGGCTGAACGAGGACCGGCTGTCCACATTCAGTTTCTGGCAATTCTGGCGCAACACCGAGGATGCCGATGTGGCCCGGTTCCTGGCGCTTTTCACCGAACTCCCAATGGATGAGGTGGCGAGGCTTGGTGAACTCGAGGGCGCCGAGATCAATGAAGCCAAGATCATCCTTGCCAATGAGGCAACCAAGCTGTGCCACGGTGCCGACGCTGCCGGGGCGGCCATGGAAACCGCCCAGCAGACATTCGCCGGTGCCGGCGTCAGTGAAGGGCTTCCCCAGCAGACCGTATCCACCGACGAGGTGAATGGCATGGGTATGATTGCGGCGCTTGTAAAGGTCGGCTTTGCAACATCCAATGGCGAAGCGCGGCGGTTGATCCGGGGTGGCGGGGCGCGTCTGAATGATGTTGCCATCACCGACGAGGATCATCTGCTGACAGACGCCGATTTCACTGACGGACGTGCCAAGATTTCAGCTGGCAAGAAACGACACGCGCTGCTGGTTCTGTCCTAGCATCCGGCCACCGGGCTAGTTGCTGGCAGCGCCGTCCGCTGTGCTGTCGGTTTGCGGCCCCAGAATGCGTTCGCCTTCGCGACGTATCCATGACGGGCTGAACAGATCGCGAAGCACACCCGGAACGATTGACGCCGGCGTCACCGAGGTGTCCGGATCGTCGACGTCACCTTCCAGGCTGAACTGCGTGACAAAGAGACCGGATTTGTCAATTCCGGTCAGAATCTCGCCAACCAGCGGAATCACACCGACAATCTGGCTGAGGAAACTTGCCGGGACCAGATTGCCACTGACATCCATGACCCGCGTGGACCGGTCATATTTACCGACAAAGGCTACCGACACCGCCTGACCGCGACCGGTCACCTGCCTCAGGATCACCTCGCTGCCACGCTTTTCAATCTCGGCCTCGCCCCAGGCAAATCCGGTGCCCTCGCCCTCGACAAGATTATACAGTCCGATTGGTGCCAGTACCGAAAAGGCGCGGATGGCAGCCGGTGCCTCGACAACCGAAAAGTTGGTGATCCGGATATTGGTGTCGAAATTTTCATATCCGTCGATGAACCGCGTCTTCAGGACCATCTCACCAGACCGGATGGCATCGGTGATGCGCAGACCTTTCAGCGTGCCGCCCCCATTTTCCGACGCAAGCGTCAGTTCGGGAACTTCGCCATCCGCCGCCATATAGGTCAACCTTGTCTCGGCACCGCCCAGAACACCGGCACCCTTTACAAAGTCACCTCCCTTGCCAAAGCTCAGCTGCAGTTCACTTTCATTGATCAGCGGTGTGTTGTTGTAGTTGAGATTGCCCGCAAATGCCGCCTCACCGCCGCCACTGCCAGCCTTGTTGCCACTCAGGTGGCCACTCAGCGAAATGCCATCTCCGACAAAAATCTGGTCTGCAAGAATATCAAAGCTGACCGATCGACCCTCGCCAATGCCCCGATTGCGACGAAGCGGAACCAGATCGATCTGCACGGCTTCGGCCTCGATTGCCCAGTTTCCGTTCCCATCGCGCGACAGCGACATGGTGTTGATATCGTTGCCGGGCCATGTCAGGCGCTCGAACACCGCCCGTGTCAGCCCGTAGCTGTCGTCGCTGCGCTTGCCGAAATCAATCCGGCCAGTGGCCTCAAGACTGCCGGCGGCAAGATCGATATCCTCAATCGATACAAGCCTGCCGCCGCGCAGGATCAGCCGCGTTGTCACGCGCCCCGCTTCGGCAGGCAGCTTGACCCATGCCAACGCCGGCACATCTATCGAAGCCTCGGCAAGATCAAGCGCAAGCTCAACCTCGAAATCCGAAAGATCGCGCCCTGTGGCCAGCTCTATATGACCGCCAAGGGCACCGCCAATCTGCAGCCCCGACAGGCGCGAGGCCAGCGTCGCGATGCCAGTCGTATTCGGGGCGTCGGCCTTGACCTGTAAAAGATCCTCGTCGCGGTCATCCGTCACCGCGAAATCGACCGGCGCGCCGAAGAGGGTGGCGGTTCCCGAAATTTCGGTCCTCGCCCTGGAGAAGGACATCACCAAATCAGCGTCCTGCGCCGAACCGACCAGCGGCAGCCCGTCAAAATTACCATCCTGGACGATAATGTCGGTCTCGATCTCGATGTCGGATCGCTGCAGGGTCCGGCCGGATGGAAACCGCGCCTTCAGTTCGACATTGGCACGCCCGGACATGTCCAGCGTCGTCAGGTCAATCCCTTCACCGCCGTTGAAGCCAATGGCAAGCGCAGCCTGTTTCACCTGTGCAAGGCTGCTGTCGACCGTCGATACATCAAGCGTTGTCCATCCCTTGCCAGCAGCGCCACTTCGCTGATAGGCAATTTTCGACGGCAGACCAAACAGGGTTGCATCGCCGCGGATCAGGAACCGGGACCGGTCAGCCGCAAAGCTGATATTGGCGTCTCGCGCTTCCGCGCCCAGCGGCAGATTGCCAAAGGTGGCATCGGTGACGGTGCCTTCAACCGCAAGCTGGATGTCCTGCGGCGTCAGCTTGCGGCGCACCGGGAAGCTTGTTCGAAGCGCAAATTCGCTGTTCCCGACGGCCTCAAGTTCCGACAACTTCATACCACTGCCGGCAAAGCCCAGCCCCGATGCAACACGGATCACGTCGCCAACATCACCTGCCAGACGCAGATCGGTGCTTCCCATTGCCGGGTTTCCACCAACAACCGGGGCGATTTCAACCTTGCCGGTCGCCAGTTTCAGCCCCTCGACCCGACCCTCGGTCAGGATGATCTCACCACGATTATCGGCAATCGTGAGGCGGCCATCGATGTTGGTGAAGACCGGCAATTTGGGGCTCAGCCGAAGATCCGTGTCGCGCATCGTCACTGTTCCCTGAAGGCGCGTGATCTGTGGCCGCTCATCCGCGACCCCGCTGGCAATCTCCAGGCGGATATCCTCGACGCGTCCCCGCAGCATCTTCTGCCCGACCCAGGACCGTGTCTTGCTGGCAAGCCATTCCGGCCAGATGGCGTGAAAACTGCCAACATCCATGCCATTGGCCGCTATCTTCAGGTCGGTTCCCGAAATGCCCCATTTGCTGCTGAGGAACAGGGCGCCATCAATGCCGATGCTGCCGCCATCACCCAGAACAAGGCTGACATCCTCAAGCAGCACCCGGTCACCCTGCAATGTCACGCTCACCTGGGCGCGATCCAGCGGCAGAGACGTATCATGATCGACGATCTTCAGACTGCCGTCACTGACCCCGACCGACAGCGCAAACGCCTGGACCAGCCCGCGCGCACCAAGACGCAGCGCGACAGTGCCATCCGCAATGCCGGTCAGCTGTTCATATTGCTGCGTACCTACATCAACAGCCACACCGCGAACTGCCGACTTCAGATCAAGCTGCACGATTTGCAGGGCTGCCTCGGAACGCTGAAAGCCGCCACTTATTTCCAGTTCGAAATTCTCAAGCTGGCCGCCGGTGGCGCGTTGCATCAACGCCGCGCGTAATTCCGGTGCCAGCCTTTCGGGCCAGTCGTCATAAATCCGGTCAACCGGCCATCTGTTGCCGCGAAAGCGGAACGCCAGCTGCGGCATATCCGTGTGAAGATCGCGCAGATTGCCGGACAGGGCGATTGTCCGCCCGTCTGTCAGCGCCAGCTCTCCTTGCGCCAGTGACAACGCGCCGTCCCGATGATTGTAACCGATGACAACCGACGCCGTGTCGTATGCCAGCGCGGAGAAACCGACAACGGCAAGGTCAAGGCCCCCTTCGACAGCCACAATGTCCATGTCCGCCGCATCAAGATCCCCGGCCGTGATCGCCAGACTTGCCGTCCCGGATATCAGGCCGGCATCGGCAAGCAGCGTCGGCAGGACCGGCGACATGGTGGCAAGGCCCGTGGTGGCCAGTTCATTCATGGTTATGTCGATCCGGAAATCCTTGCGGGTCAGGTCACCGATAGCCGATATCGACAGATTGCCTGCCGACGCACCTTTCTCCAGACGATCCCCCTTGAACAGACCGACGAATGTGCCGTCTGCCGCAGCGGCAAATTCAGCCTCGATATTTTCAATACGTACGGGCTGAGCCTGCCCCTTATGGTCGCGCAGGGTCAGGCTGGCCGAAGCGATGGTGATCTGACGCCCCGGCAAGGTATCGTCTGCCCCGGCGGGAACAGGCGCGGCGATGCTTGCCGCCACCACACCAAGCGGTGATTTGCGCCAGCTTTCCGGATCCAGCGTCAGATCAAGGTCAAGGCCGCCAAGAACAATGTCCGACGGTGCCCAGATCAGAAGGGAGCGCGGTGTCAGCCCAACGCTGGAACGAGGAACGGTCAGTGAGCCACCGTCAAGCGTCAGGCCAACATTGTCTGCAGTGACTGTCAGTTGCAAGGATGACAGATCAAACCCCAGATCGACATCACCGACAACGACCTGTGCGCCGCCAAGTCGACGGCTCAGCTCGGTCTGCATCAATCCGGCCAGTCCACCGGCGCTGGAAATATAGATGAATGGCGCAGCGACAAGCGCCAGGACAGCAATCAGCAGAGACAGCAGCACCAACCGCAACACGCGGCGCGGCGGCTTTGCCTCGGTCATTTCTGGCTGTTCCTCTTGCACCATACCGGCCCTGTCAGCGCCCGTTTATCGAGGCGTTTGTAACATGTCGATCGTTGACTGTCTTGCGATCATTGAAACCCATCCCATCTACCAGACATGCACAGCTGTCCCGCCGCGATCAAAGCTGGCGGCACACGCAAACCGACATCAACCCGACCGACGACACACAGAAGGACCATCACCATGCTGGAACCAGGCCAAAAGGCACCTTCCTTTTCCATCCCGACAGATACCGGCACGTTCACAATGGCAGACAAGGCCGGCAAAAATGTGGTCGTCTTTTTCTTCCCCCGCGCCGACACCAGCGGCTGCACAAAGGAAGCTGTCGGTTTTTCAACGCTGTTGCCGGAATTCACCGCTGCCACCTGCGAGGTGATCGGGATTTCAAAGGACAACCCGACAAAACAGGCCAAATTCCGTGCCAAGCATGGATTGACCTGCGAGCTTGGCGCCGATGATGCGACAGATATTTGCGAGCAGTTCGGTGTCTGGGTCGAAAAATCGATGTATGGCCGCACCTATATGGGCATCCAGCGCGCCACCTTCCTGATCGATGGCTCGGGAACCATTGTCGATGTATGGCCCAAGGTAAAGGTGGCCGGCCACGCTGAAGAGGTGCTGGCGCGCGTCAACGCGCTGTAGCAGCCGCGCCTAGCCGGCGCGCTGCGCGCCGACCCTGGCGGCCAGGCTGGCTTCGACGAAGTCATCCAGATCCCCGTCAAGAACCGCCCCGGCATTGCCCTTTTCGATGTTGGTGCGAAGGTCTTTGACCATCTGATAGGGGTGCAGCACATAGGATCTGATCTGGTTACCCCAGCCGATATCGGTCTTCGCCGATGCCGCGTCATTCGCCGCCTCTTCGCGCTTCTGCAACTCCAGCTCATAGAGGCGCGCCTTCAGCATGTTGAGCGCGGTGGCGCGGTTGCGGTGCTGCGAGCGGTCATTCTGGCACTGCACGACGATGTTGGTCGGGATATGGGTGATCCGGATCGCCGAGTCTGTCTTGTTGACATGCTGTCCACCAGCGCCGGACGCCCGGTAGGTATCGACCCGCAGATCCTTGTCCTCGATCTCGATCTCGATATTGTCATCGACAACCGGATAGACCCACGCACTGGCAAAGCTGGTATGGCGGCGCGCCGAACTGTCATAGGGTGAAATCCTGACAAGCCTGTGAACACCTGACTCGGTCTTCAGCCAGCCATAGGCATTGTCGCCTTCAATACGCATGGTGACCGACTTGATGCCAGCTTCCTCGCCAGCGCTTTCTTCGATCATCTGCAGTTTGAACCCGCGACGCTCGCACCAGCGGCTATACATCCGCATCAGCATCGCGGCCCAGTCCTGGGCCTCGGTGCCGCCGGCCCCGGCATGGATTTCGAGGAAACAGTCATTGCCGTCAGCCTCGCCCGACAGCAGACTTTCAAGCTGCCGCTTTTCCGCGATCGTCACCAGTGCCGCCACCGCAGCTTCAGCCTCGGCAACAACCTCTGCATCACCTTCCATCTCGCCAAGCTCGATCAGGCCTGTCGCGTCATCAAGCTCCGACTGCAGCGAGCTGATGACCTCGATCTGGCGCTGCAGCCGGTTTTTCTCGCGCATGGCTTCCTGCGCGGCGGCCTGATCATTCCAGAAATCACCATCGGCGCTGAGCGCCTCAAGCTCGGCAAGACGCGCTGTCGCGACATCGAAATCGACATGCTTTCTCAGCAAATCGATGGCGGTGGTGATAATGTCGATCTGGGCTTGCGTTTCAGCTTGCATGTCCTGTCCATTCATTGCCGACCCATGCCAGAAGCGACCGGGCCGGAGCGGCTAGAAGTAGCGCGCCAGCCGGTGGCTGACAAGATTTAAGCCATTTGCGATATCCGGCCCCGGCCACCCTGGCGGGTCAGACGGCTCAGAACAGGCCTGGTGTCGTGATTTCGTCATCGGGGGCCGCACGCACAGAACTTCCCGGCACATCGATCAATGTGCCGCCGGGGCGCTGGCCTGGCTTGAACACCTCGAAAATGGCGTTCTCCTGGTTGGGAAGCGCGCGTTCACCGGTCTCGACATTCACCGGAATGATGGTGATACCGCTTGGGCGACGGAACGGAATGACGGGTTTGCCGGCCTGTGCAGCGGCAATGAAATCACCAAAGATCGGCACCGCGACGGTTGATCCCGTCTCGCTCTTGCCAAGCTGGCGCGGTGTGTCATAGCCGACAAACACCCCGACCGCGAGATCCGGTGTGAATCCGATGAACCAGCCATTGGTATTGTCATTTGTGGTTCCCGTCTTGCCGGCAATGGTCAGGTTCAGATCGGCAATACGTCGTCCTGTGCCGCGTTTGATAACCCCTTCCAGCATCGACACCATCTGAAAGGCGGATGCCGGCGATGTCAGCTGTTCGCGCGTATCGGCAAGCGTTGGAATATCCTGGCCTGCCCAGCCTGTATCGACACGGCACGCATCGCACTCCCGCGCGTCATGCCGGTAGATTGTCTGGCCGTGACGGTTCTGGATCCGGTCGATCAGACTTGGGGTGATCTTCTTGCCGCCATTGACAAGCATGCCATAGGCCGAGGTCAGCCTGAGCAATGTCGTCTCTCCGGCTCCCAGCGACATCGACAGCAATGGTGGCAGATCCTGGTTCAGCCCGAATTTCCGGGCGTAGGTCTGGATCTCCTCCATGCCAAGGCTCATCGCGAGGCGCGCTGTCATCAGGTTGCGCGATTTCTCGATGCCAACGCGCATGATCGACGGTCCGTAGAACCGGCGTGTATAGTTGGCCGGCTTCCATTTCGGCTTGCCGGCCCCCTGATCAACCACAAGCGGGGCGTCAAGAATACGGGTCGTCGGGTTATAGCCCTGATCCAGCGCCGCCAGATAGACAAAGGGCTTGAATGCCGATCCCGGCTGGCGGTTCGCCTGCACCGCCCTGTTGAATTCCGAGTCGCCGTAACTGTATCCGCCACTCATCGCCAGCAGCCGCCCGGTATGCGGGTCAAGGGCGACAATGGCCCCTTCGACAAGCGGCCGCTGCGACAGCGACATGTCGCCGGGCCCGGGTTCAAACCCGTCGCGGATCAAATCCGGTGTGGCTGTCGGCGGCTGCACCATCACGATATCCCCGGCGGCCAGCGCATCGCGCAGATCCTTCAGCGGCGGCGGCCTTACACCATCCTCGCGCCGCGGGGGATAGGCCCAGAAGGCCAGCTCAAAGGGAATGCGGGCCTGCCGCCCATCGACATAGATGTCGGCATGCCGGTTGGTGACCGCGGTTACCAGCGCGGCGAAATGATTGTCCGGCATTTTGCTCTGATGCCCGGCAAGGATCTCGTCGATGTCACCTTCGCCGGCATGGCTGCCAATCGGGCCGCGCCATCCCTGGCGTCGGTCAAGCGCCTCGAGGCCGCGTTCAAGCGCCATCCGCGCCGCCATCTGCAACTCCGGATCGAGCGTTGTGCGCACCGACAATCCGCCGGTGTAGAGCATCTCCTCGCCAAACATCGCGACCACCTCGCGCCGCACTTCCTCGGCAAAATAGGGCGCGTCGGTGGAATCAAATCCACCTTGCCGGGCGACTGTCAAAGGCACGGCAACAGCCTGTATCCGCTCGGCTTCGGTGATAAAGCCATTCTGCTGCATTTCACCGAGAACCCAGTCCCGGCGGATGGTGGCCGACCGGGTGCGACGTGTCGGATGATAATTCGACGGCGCCTTTGGCAGCGCCGCGAGATAGGCCATCTCTTCGAGTGTCAACTGATCAAGCGGCTTGTCGAAATAGTTCAGCGCCGCCGCCGCCACACCATAGCTTCCCTGGCCAAGATAGATTTCGTTCAGATACAGCGCCAGGATCTGATCCTTGGTAAAGGCCCGTTCCATCCGCAGGGACAGGATGGCCTCCTTGATCTTGCGGTCGATCGATACCTCATTGGTCAGCAGGAAATTCTTCGCCACCTGCTGGGTAATCGTCGACGCGCCAATCGGACGACGTCCGGTGCCGTAATTCATCACATTGGTTACAACGGCCCGAAGCAGGGCCCGCGGATCAACCCCGAAATGCGCGTAAAAGGCCTTGTCCTCGGCCGACAGAAACGCCTGGATAAGACGCGGTGGCATGGCTTCGACAGGCATGAAAACACGCTTCTCACGGGCATGTTCGGCGATCAGCGCGCCATTGCCGGCATGAATGCGGGTGGCAACCGGTGGTTCATATTCGGCCAGCTGATGATAATCGGGAAGACCCTTGCCATAGGTCCAGAAGACCCACAGCACACCCCCCGTCGCCGCAACCGTGCCAAGAAACAGCAGGCTGAACAGCACCGACACCAAGCCGATAAACCGTCTGTAGAAAGGCTTGCGACGCTTGGCTTGCACCGTATCGGTCAGGGCAATCGCCGCACCGTCATCATGGCTGCCTGCGGCATCATCCGGTCTGTTGTCGGTCACCTTTTCCGTCATTCCCGCGGACCATACTCATCAAGATAGGCGACAATCGCCTTGGCCAGTCTCTTTGCCAGTTTGGTACGATATTCGGCCGTCTTCAGATTTGCCTCGTCCCGCCGGTTCGTGATGAATCCCATTTCAACCAGAACCGAGGGCATGTCGGGAGCCTTTAACACGGCAAATCCGGCAAAACGATGGCCCCTTCTGTCGCCGCCCGGCATATCGCGGACCTGTTGCAGGATGGCGCTTGCCAGATAGGTCGACTGATTCATCGATTCACGTTGAAACATGCGCAGCAATTCATCGCCAACTTCCGGATCCTCGACAGCCAGATCCGGCCCCCCGATGAGGTCGGCCCGGTTTTCATTCCTTGCCAGCAATTCAGCTTCCTTGTCCGACGCCGTATCGGACAAGGTGAAGACGGAAATGCCATTCGCCTTGCTGGATGGCGCGGCATCGGCATGCAGTGAAATGAATATATCCGCCTGCTGCTGGCGTGCGAGATTGATCCGCTGGCGAAGCTTCAGATACCGGTCATCCGCCCGCGACAGGATTGGCCGGACCACCCCGGTCGCCTCCAGCTGCCGCGCCAGTTCCTTGGCAGCGGCAAGTGTGATCTGCTTTTCCGGCGTTCTGGTTGTGCCGATAGCGCCGGGATCCTTGCCGCCATGGCCGGCATCAATGAACACCGTCCATGCCGGTCCGCCGGACGGCTTGGCGGCCTTTGACGGTGCCTGTGACCTTGTCGGTTGCGATGATGCGGCGGGCGCTGCCGTCACCGATGGCGGCTTGCTGCCGGACACCGCTGATGAGGATGCATCGTCGTAATTGTGAAACCCCTCGCGCGCCAGCGTCTTTGCCGCCACCTGAAATCCTGTCAGCCCCGTATCGGCAAGGTCAAAGACAAGCCTGTGGCCACGTCCATTATCAGCCGCAAGCGCGAAGCGCCGAACCGGCGCGGCGGGGGCGCTCAACTCGACAACCACCCTGCCCGTCTGCGGGTCGGGCCTGCCAAAGCGATAGGCTGTTGCCGGCGCGCTGCCGACTTTGCCGCTTGTTGGTACACCGTCCACGCGCCAGCCGGCATCGGGGATGTCGACGACAAATCTATAGGGATCAGCCAGCAGGGTCAGGCGCGCCGGCACCGGCCTGTCGGTTTCGATCACCACACGAAGCGCCTGCTGGCCGTTTATCTCCACGCCACCGATCCGCAGGCCGGTGATGGCAGTGTCCGCAGCCTGAACAACGGATGACACCAGAAGCAGGGCGGTAAAAACCGCAAGGCCCAGCAGGCGTGAGATATGGCAGAAGCTGTTTAACGTCACTCTGGTCTCAGCTCCCGGTCGCGCGCTCAATGGCAGGTGCCCCGATGGCACCAGGGGGCATAATGTATCTTATTGGCATTTTGCTTTTTGGGTGTATATAGTCAACCTAGCAGTGAACGGATTCACTGGCGCGCGACCTTACCAGCACTGGAAACGCTGATCAGGTCCTCGAGAGCAAACACGGCGCCCAGTTACCCGGTCACATCGCGACAGAAGTATCCCTCGGGCTATACCGCCCCGAGCAGCTATGCCAGACCAGATCAAAAGTCCCGCGGCTGCCGGCTTGTGCGACAGGTGCCCGTACCAGTTTATGAACCTTTCGTGGGACCACACCATGACCTATCCAACCCCGCAAACCCTGTCGATGGCTTCATGCCGGACAGGAATTCTGCGTGAGGGTGGCCATGATATGCCCGCGATGCAACATTCCCCACATCGTCAGAAAGTGATGCGCTCTTTGCGATCTCTGGCAATTGGGGCCGAAAAGAGACCTATACATGACCAAGCGATTACTTATCGATGCCAGGCAGTCCGAAGAAACACGGGTTGTCCTGCTCAGCGGCACCCGGATTGAGGATTTTGACTACGAGACCGAAAACCGCAAGCAACTTAAAGGCAATGTGTATCTGGCGCGCGTGACGCGCGTCGAACCCTCGCTGCAGGCGGCGTTCGTCGAATATGGCGGCAATCGCCAGGGCTTTCTGGCCTTCAGCGAAATTCATCCCGATTATTATCGGATCCCGATCGAGGACCGCGAGGCCATCGTCCAGGCCGAACGTGACACCGACAGCGACGAGGATGGCGCGCAGGAATCCGACGGCGCGCCCGAAACCGTTGGCGGCGAGGATGCGGACGAAGAAGAGATCAGGCCACGCCGCCAGGTCCGCAGATACAAAATCCAGGAAGTTGTGTCGCGCAAGCAGATCATGCTGGTGCAGGTCGTCAAGGAGGAACGTGGCAACAAGGGCGCCGCGCTGACGACCTATCTGTCGCTGGCCGGTCGGTACTGTGTGCTGATGCCAAACTCGACACGCCGCGGCGGCGTCAGTCGCAAGATCACCAATGTCGCCGACCGAAAGCGACTGAAGACCATCGTTGGCGGGCTGGACGTTCAGGATGGCGTTGCCGTCATCGTGCGCACAGCCGGCGCCAAACGGACCAAGACCGAGATTGCCCGCGACTATGCCTATCTGTCGAAATTGTGGGATGACATCCGCACCACGACGATGGAATCGCAGGCTCCAAGCCTGATCCATGAGGAAGGCGATCTGGTGAAGCGCTCGATCCGCGACCTGTATACGAGCGAGGTTGACGAAGTGCTTGTCGAGGGCGAGGACGCCTATAAACAGGCCCGCGCCCAGATGAAGATGCTGATCCCAAGCCATGTGAAACGTGTGCAGAAATATGAAGACACCCTGCCGATCTTCCAGCGCTATCAGGTCGAACAGCAGATGGACACGATCCACAGCCCGCAGGTGACGTTGAAATCCGGCGGCTATCTTGTCATCAACCAGACCGAAGCGCTTGTCGCCATCGATGTCAATTCGGGACGGTCCACGCGCGAGCGCAATATCGAGGAAACCGCGCTGAAGACAAACCTCGAGGCAGCCGATGAACTGGCGCGCCAGCTTCGTCTTCGCGATCTGTCGGGCCTTATTGTCGTCGATTTCATCGACATGGAAGACAACAAGAACCAGCAGGCTGTCGAACGCCGGATGAAGGATGCGATGCGCAATGACCGGGCGCGGATCCAGATCGGATCAATCAGCCATTTCGGTCTGCTGGAAATGTCACGCCAGCGGTTGCGGATCAGTTTCAATGAATCGATCAGTTCGGTATGTCCGCATTGCGAAGGCTCCGGCAGGGTCAGATCAGTCGAAACTGCCGCATTGCAGATGCTGCGGGTAATCGAGGACGAAGCCTCCAAGGGCCGGATGGATGAACTTCGGATCACCATCAACAGCGATGTCGCGCTGTATATTCTGAACCACAAACGCGATGCGATCAGCGCCTTGGAAGCCCAGTTCGGAATGCGGATCGTGATCCTGGCCGGCGACAGAATGATCGCCACCGAACATGAAGCTGAGCGGATCGGCTTTCAGGGCAACAACAATAACAACAACAACCGGAAGGTGGTAAAGCCCGTCAAGAAGGACACTGCCCAGGCCGAAAGTGACGACGAGGACGCACCCGAGGGGTCCGACGAGGACACAACCGAGGATGATCAGCCGAAACGTCGCAAGCGGGGTCGTCGTGGTGGCCGCCGGCGGCGGCGGCGTGGTGGCGAGGCTGGCGACAATGCCGTCGAGGCGGGATCGCCGGACGAGGCTGCCGGCACTCCGGCCAATGATGACGACCCTGCGTCTGCAGACGGCGTAGATGCCGGATCCGATGCGTCGTCCGAGGATGGCGACAGCAACACAGGCGACAGCAACACCGGCGACAGCAACACCGGCGACAGCAAAACCGACGACAGCAACACCGGCGACAAGGCCCAGACCGAGACCAGAGGCAGGTCACGCGGCAGGTCGCGAGGACGCCGCAAGGCCAACGCCGTCGCGGTTGAGGCCGGGAATGGTGAAGACGCCGCCGCTGCCGCATCGGAAAACACATCTGATGACGCCGCGCCGGAAGACACCGATGCACAGGCCAAGCCAAAGCGGCGCACGCGCAAGAAGGCTGCCAAACCGGATGAGACGCCGGCCGAGGACATCGCGGCAGACGAGACAGACAGCGCCGCAACTGCGGAGTCGTCTCCGGCCAAGAAGACCACGCGCGCAAAAGCCGCAAAGTCGGCTGGCACCGCCAAGAAAAAGACCGCCAAGAAAGCTGCCAAGAAGGCGGCCAAGCCGAAGGCATCTGCGGCAAAGGCATCTGCCGACGAGACATCTGCCGACGAGAAACCGGTCATCGAGACACCGCGGGCGGCGATCAGCTCGGCCCCGCAGGATGTCATCGAGGTTGGCGAGGCCGACCCGTCAACCAAGCGCAAGGGATGGTGGAACCGCGGCTGACAAGGCCACCCTTTTTATTGCGATGCAAGAAACCCTGGAAGCCAGTCGTTGATCCTGCGGCTGGCTTCTTTCATATCTTCGGTGCTGCCGGCAAAGGACAGGCGAAGATGCCGGTGGCCCTGTTCCTGGTCGAAATCAACGCCCGGC
Source organism: Alphaproteobacteria bacterium LSUCC0719 (assembly GCA_040839025.1). Classification (NCBI taxonomy): domain Bacteria; kingdom Pseudomonadati; phylum Pseudomonadota; class Alphaproteobacteria; species Alphaproteobacteria bacterium LSUCC0719. The sequence goes on along the minus strand of JBFPJN010000005.1, from coordinate 223,792 downwards.
GTGCAGGCCACATGCGCCTCGCGCAGCATGGCGTCTGCCAGCACCATCGAGTCCGGCGTTTTCATGCCAAGGTTGCTGATATCCGCATACAGGTAGAACGCGCCCTCCGACGGCGCCGGATTGCCAAGCAATTCATCCGGAAGACCACGGATCAGCACGTCGCGGTTCACTCTGTAACGTTCGACATGCCGGTCAAGCAGGGCATAATCGTCAAAGGCGGCCATCGCCCCTGCCTGCATCGGGCGTGGCGGGCTGATATAGAGATTCTGCGCCAGACGTTCGACCGTTTCCAGCAGATCCTGCGGAAATACCGCCCAGCCGACGCGCCAGCCTGTCATGCAGAAATATTTCGAGAAGGAATTCACGATGATCGCACTGTCACTGTATGACAGGGCCGTTCCCGGCCGCGCCCCGAAGGTCAACCCGTGATAGATCTCGTCCATGATCAGACGAACACCGTTCTGATGACACCATTCACAGACCGCCTTCACCTCGTCATCGGACATCACCACGCCGGTTGGATTGGCCGGACTGGCAAGCAGGATGCCGTCGGGAAGCGGTGCCCCGGTCGCCGCCAGCGCGTCAAGACTGGGAATCCAGCCATCATCGGCACGCGCCGGAAGCAGCATCGGCTCAATCCCCAAGGCCAGCATCAGATTGCGATATGCCGGATAGCCGGGCGTTGCCAGGGCGATGCGGTCACTCCGGTCGAAGGCGGCCAGAAACGCCAGCGCAAAGCCAAGCGATGATCCCGGGGTGACAACAACCCGATCCGGATCAGCCTCGACGCCGTAAAAATCCCTATAATGCGCCGCAATGCGGCGGCGCAGGGACAGATCGCCAAGCGCCAGCGAATAGCCGTGGGTCGAGGTCTGTGACAGGGCTGTTGTCAGCGCCCGGTTCACCGCGGCGGATGGTGGTGTCGACGGCTGACCCACCTCGAGATGGATCACATCCGCCCCGGTCGCCTCGACCTGGCTTGCGGCGTTCATGACGGCCATGGCCAGAAATGCGGGAACCGAATTTGTCGAGGTCGTCTTCAGCGGCATGTCGTGGCCATCCATACTGGCGTGAACGTGATGCAGCGTGATATCAGATACGCCGTCAAAGTGCCACAAATGTGCGATAATGACGGCACCAGTTGGAAGCGAAGGATGGAAACCCATGGTCAGCCTGTTCAGAACCGGAAGGGCAAACGCCATTGCCCGGCGTCTGAAAGGCCGTGCCGTCGATATGTTAACCATTGCTGTTGTGGCGACGGGACTTGCCATTCTGGGCAGCACCCCCGGATCGGCAGGCATGATCCGCGATACCGAGATCGAGGCCGGGCTGCGTGATCTTCTGGAACCACTTGAGGTTGCGGCGGGCTATCAGGCGGGCAGCGTCGATGTGCGTGTCATACTCGACCCCAGCTACAACGCATTCGTTGCCGGCAGGAAATTGATCTATTTTCATTCCGGGCTGATCGTCGACGCATCCTCGCCGCTTGAAGTCATCGGCGTGATGGCGCACGAGCTTGGCCACATCACGGAAGGCCATGTTCAACGGATCAGCGATGAACTGCAGCAGGCCAGTGGCGCTGCGGCGCTTGCCACAGTGGCAGCCATTGCCGTTGCCGCGGGTGGTGGCGGTGATGCCGCCGCCGGCGTTCTGATCGGGGGAAATGACCACGCCGCGCGCGGCTTTCTTGCCGCACGTCGCCGGGCCGAGGCTGTCGCCGATGAGATCGGCATGCAATTGCTGGAGGATACCGGCATGTCTGCGGTCGGCCTTCGCGATCTGATGCAGCGCCTTGCCCGTCAACGAAGTCTTCCCGAAAGCCGTCAATCATCCTATTACACCACGCATCCCGGTGCCGCAGAGCGGTTGCAGGCCTTTCAGGACCATGTAAACCAGTCACCGCATAGCGATAATGTGGCACCCCCGGATGCCGTCGCGCTGTTTGAACGTGTCAAAGCCAAGATGATTGCCTGGACCGAAACCCCGCAACGGGTAAAGTCACTGGCGGCCGATCAGGCTCCGGATGAAACTATTGCTTCCTATATGCGCGCCATCGCTGATTACCGCCGCGGCGATCTTCCATCAGCCCTGTCGACCATGGACGCCTTGATCGCCGTACAGCCTGACGATCCGTATTTCCACGAATTCCGGGGGGACATCCTGTTTGCGCTGGCCCGCCCCGGCGATGCCGCGATGGCCTATGAACAGGCGCTGCAACGCCGACCGGCAAGCGCGCTGATTCTGGTCAATCTGGGACGGGCGCTGATTGCGCGTGGCGGTGAAACCGATCTTCAGCGCGCCATTACAGCACTGAAGGCCGCCCAGGATGAGGAATCGGACTGGGCCTTTCTGCACCGTCAATATGGCATTGCGCTTGGCAGATCGGGACGTATTGCCGAAGCTGACCTCGCCCTTGCCAACGAAGCCATTCTCCTGAATGACGGCGCGCGAGCCACACAGCTTGCACGCCGCGTCATGGACATGGAAGGACTTGATCCGGTGTTGCACCGACGCGCCAGTGATATTGTCTTCCGCTATGGCAAGGACTAACCGCAGGAAAGCGTCCTTGGCGCTAGGCAAAGCTGTCGACGGTTGGTATATGTTGCCGCGACGCCACACCGGGAGCTGTATCGACATGATCCGTCATCTAGCCAGACTGACCGTCCGCCTCATGGCCGCGCTCTGCGTTACCTTCGCAGCCAGCCTGCCAGCCACAGCGGACATCAAGGATGTCGACCGCGCGACGCTGAACGAGATGATCGGCGACTATATTCGCGCCAATCCGGAAGTTGTTCGCGAAGCCCTGCTTGCGCTTGCCGAGCGGGAGGATGCGGCGCGGCGCGAACAGGCGATGTTCATTCTGAAAAGCGACGATGGCGATCCGTTCATCGGTAACCCGGACGCCAGCTTTGTGATCTATGAATTCAGCGATTACAATTGTGGCTATTGCAAGCGGGTTTTCAAACCGTTGCAGGACCTTGTGGCCGAGGATGGTGACATCAAGCTTGTCATCAAGGAATTCCCGATCCTGAGCGAGTCATCATTGCTGGCCGCGCAGGCCGGCATCGCAGCACAGGCCCAGGGCGTGTTCGAGGATTTCCACATCGCCATGATGACAGCCCGCGGCGCGATCTCGATGGACAGCATTCTGGCGGCGGCAAAATCGGCAGGTGCCGATCTGGACAGGCTGCAGGCAGATATGAAAGGGCCGGCGGTGGAAGCAATCATCACGCGAACCCGTGCCGCCGCGCAGCAGCTTGAAATCTCCGGCACACCGGGCCTTGTGATTGGCCGTCAGGTTATCCCGGGGGCGATCAGCCTCGATCAGATGCGTGATATCGTTGCCGCCGAACGCGCTGCGGACAGTTGAAACGCGCGCCACGCATAGCAGGAATTTTACAATGACGGATCCGATGAACATTCTGGTCATTAACGGGCCAAACCTGAACATGCTGGGCACGCGCGAGCCCGAGATCTATGGCTCCGACACGCTGGCCGACATGGAGGCAACATGCCGCGCGATCTGCGAGGCTGAAGGGGCTGGATTGGACTGGATGCGGTCAAACAGCGAAGCCGAAATCGTGACCACGATCCACCAGGCTGTCGGCACCGCCGACTGGATCGTGATCAACGCCGGCGCGCTGACCCATACCTCGGTCGCGCTGCGCGACGCGCTGGGACTGTTCCCAGGTCGGAAGATCGAGGTACACCTTTCTAATATTCACAAGCGCGAAAGCTTCCGGCATCATTCGATGATCTCGGCGGTGGTTGACGGCGTTGTGCTTGGCTTTGGTCGCATGTCATATGTCATGGCGATCAGGGGCATTCTGGAAATGACTAGGGAGACTGGATAGATGGCAAAGGGCCCAAAGACAGCGGGCACGGGTGATACGGCGCTCGTCAAGGCACTGGCGGATATTTTGGATGAGGCCGGGCTGGCTGAACTCGAATATGAAACGGCCGACCTTTCGGTCAGGCTTTCGCGGGTTGCCGGCGCGTCCGCTCCCGCCCCGGCCGTTGCGCCCGTCGCGCCCGTTGCCGCCCCGGCAGCAGCAGCACCCGCAGCTGCGCCAGCCGCCGCACCGGCTGCCGATCCGGCATCGCATCCGGGTGCCGTGACCTCGCCGATGGTTGGCACGGCCTATATCGCGCCGGAACCCGATGCGCCAGCCTTTGTCAGCGTTGGTGACGCCGTCAAGAAAGGCCAGACGATCCTGATCGTGGAAGCCATGAAGGTGATGAATCCGATCACCGCACCGGCGGACGGCAAGGTAACCCAGATCATGGTTCAGAACGGCCAGCCGGTTGAATTCGGCGAAGTGCTGGTCGTTATCGAGTGATGTTCAAGAAAATCCTCATAGCCAACCGGGGTGATGTGGCACTTCGCGTTCTGCGTGCCTGCCAGGAACTGCAAATCCCCAATGTCGTTGTGCATTCGACAGCCGACGCCGATTCGATGCCGGTCCGGCTTGCCGACGAATCCGTCTGTATCGGGCCGCCCTCGAGCGCCGATTCCTATCTCAACATTGCCTCGATCATCACGGCCGCCGGAATCACCGGCGCAGATGCCGTTCATCCCGGTGTCGGCTTTCTTGCCGAGAACGCCGATTTCGCCGAGATTGTTGCCGCACATGGCCTGACCTTTATCGGACCCGAACCGCGCCACATCAGATCAATGGGCGACAAGGTCGAGGCCAAGATCACGGCTGCCGAAGCCGGCTTGCCGCTTGTTCCCGGATCCCCCGGTGCGGTGCCGACGATTGACGAAGCGCGCCGTATCGGCGCCACTGTCGGATATCCATTGCTGGTCAAAGCCGCGTCAGGCGGCGGTGGTCGCGGGATGAAGGTGGCCGAAACCGAAGCCAATCTTGCCGAAGCCTTCAGTTCGGCCCGGTCCGAAGCCAAGGCGGCCTTTGGCGACGACACGGTCTATCTTGAACGCTATCTTGGCCAGCCGCGCCATATCGAAGTGCAGGTGATTGCCGACAGCCACGGCAATGTCGTGCATCTTGGCGAACGGGAATGTTCGATCCAGCGACGCCACCAGAAGCTGTTCGAGGAAGCGCCTTCACCGGCGCTCAGTCATGAACAGCGGGCGGAAATCGGTGGCATCGCGGCCGAAGCCACCCGCCGCATGGGCTATCTCGGCGTCGGGACGATGGAATTCCTTTATGAGAATGGCGAATTCTTCTTCATCGAGATGAATACCCGCCTGCAGGTTGAACATCCCATCACCGAAGCCATCACCGGTGTCGATCTTGTCCGCGAGCAGATCAGAATCGCCGCCGGCATGCCGTTGTCCTTCACGCAGGAAGACATCACATTCACCGGCCATGCCATCGAATGCCGGATCAATGCCGAACATCCGGAAACCTTCATGCCGACACCGGGGCGGGTCACCGCCTATCATGCTGCCGGCGGGCCCGGGATTCGCGTTGATTCCTGTCTTTATGCCGGCTATTCCGTACCCCCCTATTATGACAGCCTGATTGCGAAGCTGATCGTCTATGGCGATGACCGGGCGCACTGCCTGTCGCGACTGAAACGGGCCTTGCAGGAATTTGTGGTCGAGCCGATCCCGACGACGCTGACGCTGCATGGACGGCTTGTCGATGCGCCGGCAGTCATTGACGGCAGCTATAATATCCGGTGGCTTGAGGAGCATTTCCTGGGTGATGGGGACAGCTGACACCGCTTGCGGCCCCCACAACCATCAGGCGAGATGACAATGGCTGAACGCTTCGCCTTCTCACCCGAAACGCTGATCAAGGCCTATTCGCTCGGCGTCTTTCCGATGGCCGACAGTGCCGACAGCAAGGACATCAAATTCTACGACCCAGATGTGCGGGCGCTGATTCCCCTGGCCTGGCACGAAGGCGCGCGCCACGAATTCCATCTGCCGCGTCGCCTTGCCCGAACGGTGCGACAGCGGCGTTTCACGGTCACCATCGATACAGATTTCCCGGCAGTGATCGATCAATGTGCCGCGCTGGGGGATGGCCGCAGGGAAACCTGGATCAACCGCGACATCCGGCAACTCTATATCGCGCTTCATCGACTCGGCTTTGCACATTCGATCGAGGTGTGGCGGGATGAAAAGCTGGTTGGCGGGCTGTATGGTGTGGCGCTGCGGGCCGCCTTCTTCGGCGAATCGATGTTCTCGCGCCAGACAGATGCCTCGAAAGTTGCTCTGGTACATCTGGTCGCGCGGCTTCGTGCCGGTGGCTTCCACCTTCTCGACGCGCAATTCACGAATGACCATCTGCAGCAGTTCGGCATTCATGAGATCAGCCGCGACCAGTTCCAGCGCCGACTGCAGCGCGCCCTTGGTGCCGCCGCGACATTGCAGCTGGACACGCCAAGCGATGTTCTTGTGGCCAGGATGCTGGATCCGGAAGACGCGGACTGACCGCCGCTACGGATCGGATTTGCAGCTGAGCAGCGTCAGGTCATAAACCGGATGTTCCATCGCCGACACCGCCGGGCTGGACGCAAACATCCAGCCCGTGAACACAGCGCGTGGTGCCCTGTCCCGGTCATGGCCATTATCCACCACCTCCAGAAATGCCGCATCCTCCGGCGGCTCCTCCGGCGGGTGAAAGGCGCATCGCCGGACCGTCACGCTCAGCGTGCCGAAATCAACAGCTTCATCAAGCGGAACGCGCAAAGTCGAGATTCGCGCGGTGATCTTGTCGAGAGCCTGGATTGTCGCCACCCGGCCCTCTACCCAGCTGGCCGCGGCAGTTCCGGTCAAAGCAACAACCCATAGGGCAACAACCGATAGGGCAACAACCCATACCGCAACAAGGGCTGTGAACCGGTCAGGACGGGTCATTGCCCCCCGCAAATACAGCCTTGCCAAGAAGGTCGGTCAGGCTGACCGGATCGCGCGTATCATAGATAATCTCGCCGGGCTGGAGCATCTCTTCATCAGCACCCGGCATCAATTCCAGATAATTGCCGCCAAGCAGCGAGGCCGCGGTAATCCGCGCGCTGCTGTCGGCCGGGATCTGGATTCGCTTGTCTAGCGACATCACGATTCGCGCGGCATAGGTCACGGGATCGAGTTCCTGGCGGGTGATTCGCCCAACCTTGATTCCGGATATGCGCACATCATCACCAACCGCCAGCCCGCCGGTAGCGCCAAATTCGGCTTCGATTTCATAGCCGTCACCACCTTGTATATCGGCTGCCTCATAGGCCACGGACATAAAGACAACAGCTGTCAGAAGCACCACGGCTCCCATGATAATTTCAAGCGTGTTTCTTTGCATCCCGGCCTCTCGTCAATCTGCGTCGGTCCAATCTGCGTCGCTCAGGGGCGTCAAGCCGCCACTCAAACCGGACTCCACGGTTCGTAGTCGCCGGTCGCCGGCGCGCGTTTGCCGCCCTTCAGCACATGCCCTGCGGGACGATGCGCAAATTTCGTGCCGGTGGTGTTCGGCATGTGATCCTGCTGCCAGTCATGGCGATGATAGCCGCCTTCGGGCGGTGGGCTGTCCTCGGTATGGTGAAGCCAGCCATGCCAGTCGGCCGGCACCTTCGATGCCTCGACCATCCCATTATACCGAACATAGCGGCGCGGCGGTTTGCCGGGGCGCGCCTTGCGTTCTTCATAATACCGATTGCCGAATTCATCGGCTCCGATGAACCGCGCCTTGAAATGGAGGTGAAGTCTTGTGACGATATCCATGCTCTGGAAACTTTCTCGTGTGGCACCCGGCCCTCGTCGCCACCATCCCGCAGCGGGAACCATGACAGGGCATGGACGGTAATATAGGCCCGCGCCATGCCCCTCGTCCAGTGGCAGCAGAGCGGAATCGGTCGCGGGATGCGTCATGCCGTCACAACCTGTGCGCGAAACACCTGCAATTCATATTCTCAAGATTCTGGCAAGGCAATTTTTTGACCAAATGACAAATTTGTGACTTGTTCCCACACTTCAACATCATGTAGCTTAACCCGGTCGACACCACAAAATCTGGTAAATTTTACCGTCGACGCCCAAAAAAACGATCGAAATCAACCACTAACCGTCAACCCCTGAGATGGTTCGCAAAGACAGATTCTAGAGGCCATATAAATGCAGTTCCAAAGACGTTTCACCATTTCCGGGTCCGCCCCCTTCGCCGCCATCGAATTCCGTTTTGCCTCGAGTGAAATCCGCAATCCTGACGGTACCATCGTTTTCCAGGCCGAGAATGTCGAGGTGCCCGTGCAGTTCTCGCAGGTGGCGACGGACATCATGGCGCAGAAATATTTCCGCAAGGCCGGCATTCCCGCGAAACTGAAGCGCGTCGAGGAAAGCTCCGTTCCGTCCTGGCTGTGGCGCTCCGTTCCTGACGACAAGGCGCTTGCCAAGCTGCCCGAGGAAGAGCGGTTTGTCGGCGAAACATCGACCAAGCAGGTCTTCAACCGTCTTGCCGGCACCTGGACCTATTGGGGATGGAAGGGTGGTTATTTCACCACCGAGGAAGATGCCCGCACCTATTATGACGAGATGTGCCACATGCTGGCGGCGCAGATGGCCGCGCCGAACTCGCCACAATGGTTCAACACCGGTCTGCATTGGGCCTATGGCATCGACGGGCCGAGCCAGGGACATTTCTATGTCGATTTCGAAACCGGCAAGCTGACCCGTTCGACAGGCGCCTACGAGCATCCGCAGCCGCATGCCTGCTTCATCCAGTCGGTAAATGACGATCTGGTGAATGAGGGCGGCATCATGGATCTGTGGGTTCGCGAGGCACGTTTGTTCAAATATGGCTCCGGCACCGGTTCGAACTTCAGCCGCATTCGCGGTGAAGGCGAGAGCCTGTCGGGCGGTGGCAAGTCTTCGGGCCTGATGAGCTTCCTGCGGATCGGTGATCGCGCCGCCGGGGCCATCAAGTCGGGCGGCACGACCCGCCGCGCGGCAAAGATGGTCACCGTCGATGTCGACCATCCGGATATCGAGAATTATGTCGACTGGAAGGTCATCGAAGAGCAGAAGGTGGCGGCTCTTGTCGCCGGCTCAAAGCTGGCGCAGCGCCACATGGGCGAAGTCATGGCTGCCTGCCAGGACGAAACGCTGGATGGTGACGACAGGTTCGACCCGCGCCAGAACAAGGCGCTGAAGAAAGCCATTTTCGCCGCCCGCGCGGTGATGATTCCCGAAAACTATGTCCAGCGCGTGATCCAGTTTGCGCGTCAGGGCTACACCGAAATCGAATTCAAGACCTATGACACCGACTGGGACTCCGAAGCCTATCTGACAGTTGCCGGCCAGAATTCGAACAATTCGGTCCGCGTCAGCAATGAATATCTGCAGGCGGTTCTTGACCAGGGCGACTGGGAACTGATCCAGCGCCGCGACAATGGCGTTGCCAAGCGGATCAAGGCTGCCGATCTGTGGGAAAAGATCGCCTATGCCGCATGGGCCTGTGCCGATCCGGGGCTGCAATATGACAGCACCATCAATGAATGGCACACCTGCCCGGAAGGCGGACGAATCAACGCCTCCAACCCCTGCTCGGAATATATGTTCCTTGACGACACGGCCTGCAATCTTGCGTCGCTGAACCTGATGCAGTTCCGCAACGCCGATGGCAGTTTCGACATTCCGGCATTCGAGCATGCCTGCCGGTTCTGGACCCTGACCCTGGAAATCTCGGTTTTGATGGCCCAGTTCCCGTCGCGTGAAATTGCCCAGCTGTCCTATGAATACCGGACACTTGGCCTCGGCTTTGCCAATATCGGCGGTCTGCTGATGGCGCAGGGTCATTCCTATGACAGTGACGAGGGGCGCGCGATCTGTGGCGCAATCTCGGCCATCATGACCGGCATTTCCTATGCCACATCGGCCGAAATCGCGAGTGAGGTTGGCCCGTTCCCGCAATACAAGAAAAACGCCAAGCACATGCTGCGGGTGATGAAGAACCATCGCCTTGCCGCGCATGGCAAGACAACAGGCTATCGCGGCCTTACCATCCTGCCGGTGCCGCTTGACCCGACCCCCTGCCCCGACGCCGGCCTGATCGACGCCGCCAAGGCAGCCTGGGACAGCGCGGTCGAGCTTGGCACCAAGCACGGCTATCGCAACGCCCAGTCCACCGTTATCGCGCCGACAGGCACGATCGGTCTGGTCATGGATTGTGACACCACCGGCATCGAGCCTGATTTTGCCATCGTCAAGTTCAAGAAGCTTGCCGGCGGTGGATATTTCAAGATCATCAACCGCGTGGTGCCAGAGGCGCTTGCCAATCTTGGCTACGCACAGGACCAGATCGACGACATCATCAATTATGCCGTCGGGGCCGGAAGCCTGAAGACATGCCAGTCCATCTCGATGAACGCGCTTCGCGACAAGGGATTTGGCGATGCCGAACTCGGCAAGGTCGAGGCCGCGATGGAAAGCGCCTTCGACGTGAAGTTCGCCTTCAACCGGTTCACCCTTGGCGATGATTTCTGTAAGGACACGCTCGGCTTCACCGATGAGCAGCTGAACGATTTCAGCTTCAACATGCTCGAGGCGCTTGGCTTTGACAAGGAGGCCGTCGAGGCTGCCAACCTGCATGTCTGCGGGTCGATGACACTCGAAGGTGCGCCGCATCTGAAAGACGAGCATCTGCCGGTGTTCGACTGCGCGAATGTCTGTGGCCGTCTCGGCAAGCGGTTCCTGTCGGTCGACAGCCACATCACCATGATGGCGGCGGCACAGCCTTTCATCTCCGGGGCGATCTCGAAGACGATCAACATGCCGAACAACGCCACTGTCGAGGAATGCGGCGAGGCCTATATGCTGTCCTGGCGTCTCGGCCTGAAAGCCAACGCGCTGTACCGCGATGGATCGAAGCTCAGCCAGCCCCTGTCTTCGGGTCTTGTCGACGACCTTGAGGAAGACGAGGACACAGCCGCCGCCCTCAACACACCGGTCGCCGCCGCTGCGCCTCAGGTGATCGAAAAGATCGTCGAGCGGATTGTCCATACAGCGGAACGCGAAAAGCTGCCACACCGCCGCAAGGGCTATACCCAGAAGGCAACGGTTGGTGGGCACAAGGTCTATCTGCGGACCGGCGAATATGAGGATGGCCGCATCGGCGAGGTCTTCATCGACATGCACAAGGAAGGCGCGGCCTTCCGGTCACTGATGAACAACTTTGCCATCGCGGTGTCGATCGGCCTGCAATATGGCGTGCCGCTGGAGGAATTTGTCGAGGCCTTCACCTTTACCCGCTTCGAGCCGCAGGGAATCGTCACCGGCAACGACGCCATCAAGATGTCGACCTCGATTCTCGACTACACCTTCCGCGAACTGGCGATCTCCTATCTTGACCGGCATGATCTTGGTCATGTCGATCGTGAAGACCTCGATGTCACGACCACCGGCACCGGCGAAGGCCAGTCCGACCTCGTGAACAAGGTCACCAGCCGCGGCTTCATCCGCAAACAGGGTCTGGTTGTCTATTCCAATGCCGGGTCGGCGGCCACCGCCGCCGCCGCCGCACCAGCCGAAGAACCGGTTGTCACAATGCGCGCCGAAACGCCCGCACCGCAGACGACAGAGGTTGCGGAAACGGCCATCGCCAGCAGCGAGTCACTGGTTGCCGAACGCGTGCAACAGGCGCGGATGCAGGGCTATGAGGGCGAAGCCTGCCCCGAATGCCAGAACTTCACGCTGGTCCGCAACGGCACCTGCCTGAAATGCAACACCTGTGGCGGCACCACGGGCTGCAGCTGATCTCTCCCTGCAGAGCAACCTGCAGACTGGCCCCGCGCTCCGGCGCGGGGCTTTTTCTTTGGGCGGGTTGTGGCGGCAGGGCACACACGGCCAGACACCCAGGGACTTTTCCGTTAACAGGCCGCCGCCACTTGAGTATCATCATACTCCGTTAAGACCGGTATGCTTGTTGTGTTGCACAAAAGCCTCTGGAATCATTCATGTTTTCAGGCTGACAGCTCTCGATTTGCAAAGGTCGGGGGTGCTGTCTATGGTGTGTGTGTCATCACGCAAAAGCCCGCGAAAGCGACCGCTTGTCGGGTCGCTCGCTGAATAGAACACCCTTCCGGGAAATAGGCGGGACTTCGCTTTCGCGCAGTTGTGTGATGACCGGCCTGACGCCAGGCCGGCCATGACCGTGCCCTGTGTTTTGCCAGAATTCGATCAACGAGCCGGAGGGGGATGCCATGCATCCTGCCGCGACATGCCTGTGGATGACCGCCATGCTTGTGCTGTGCGGCTGTGCGAATGACACCGCAATCCATGACGCGATGAGGGACGAGGTTCCTGTTTGTATTTTTACCGATCCGTGGACCGCGCCACCATGCGGTGTCGATGGGGACAGCGCGGCCCAGATGCAGCTGTTGATGGACAGCATCAGATGGCATCGTGAGGCCATTGATCGTGAGGCGCTGTGGCCGTTCATGGGGCCATAGGCCGGTGATCAACCATCGCGAATTTGGTTTGAATAGCTGAAACCGCTGTGCCAGTCTGACGCCGAAGCCAGTCTTCTGTGGACCAGTCTTTTGTGGAAAGGACATCACCTATGGCCAACAAAATCGACGCCCGCCTTGCCGAGCTGGGAATCACCATCCCCGACGCGCCCGCGCCAGCGGCCAATTACCTGCCCTTTACGGTTACCGGCAATCTGGTCTTTGTGTCGGGACAGGTGCCTTTCGTCGATGGCAAGCTGACGGCGACAGGCCATGTCGGCGGCACCGCAACGGTCGAGGACGGGTACGCGCAGGCACGGATCTGCGCCATCAACCTGATCGCCCAGGTCAAGGTGGCCTGTGGCGGCGATCTGGACCGCGTGCGGCAGGTTGTGAAACTTGGCGGCTTTGTTGCCTCGGCCGCGGATTTCACCGGCCAGCCCGGGGTGATCAACGGTGCCTCCGATCTGATGGTCGAGGTCTTTGGCGATGCCGGCAAGCATGCCAGATTTGCCGTCGGCACCAACACGCTGCCGCTTGGCTGTCTTGTCGAGATCGACGGCATCTTTGAAATCGACTGACGACCTTCTGTCATCATCCTGCCTGGAAAATGTCGCGCCCCCTTGCCAGCGGGGCAGCGATGCGCCATCTCTGGGGGATGGATGGTGACGCTTATACCCTTGACCTTACGCCCTCGATCAGCGCCCTTCCGGCAGCCGACTGGGATCGTCTTGCCGGACCATCCAACCCGTTTGTCAGCCACGCCTTTCTGACGGCGCTCGAAGATGGCGGCGCGGTCGGCGGCGACAGCGGCTGGGACCCGATGCATCTGGTGCTTCGCGATGCCGGGGGCCGCATGATGGCGGCGATGCCGCATTATCTGAAGCATCACTCATATGGTGAATATATCTTCGACCATAGCTGGGCCAACGCCTTCATGCGGGCTGGCGGGACCTATTACCCGAAGATGCTGTCGGCGATCCCCTTTACACCGGCGACCGGGCCCCGGTTCCTGACCGGGGATGCCGCGCCCGATCTGGCGGCCCGGCTTCGCAGCGCGCTGGCCAGCGGCATGACGCAGTATCTGGACAGGTTTGACCTGTCGTCGGCGCATATCAACTTTCTTCCCGAAACTGATACAGCGGCGCTGGCATCCCAGGGCTGGATGATCCGGTCCTCGATCCAGTTTCACTGGCACAATAACGGCTATGACAGCTTTGATGATTTCCTTGCCGCCCTGTCATCACGAAAGCGCAAGAACATCCGCAAGGAGCGCCGTACCGTCGCCGAGGCGGGTGTTCGCCTGCTCAGGCTCAGCGGTGATGACATCACGCCAGCCCATATCGACGATTTCTACCGGTTCTATCTGTCGACCATCGACCGGAAATGGGGCGGTGCCTATCTGACCCGTGATGTGTTCCATCACCTTCGTGACAGCATCGCCGACAGGATGCTGCTGGTGATGGCGGAACATGATGGCCGGATCATTGGCGGGGCGCTGAATTTCATTGGCGGGGACACGCTGTTCGGGCGCAACTGGGGCGCGGATATCGACATTCCCTGCCTGCATTTCGAGGCTTGCTATTATCAGGCCATCGAGTTCGCGATCGAACGGAAACTCGCTGTTGTCGAAGCCGGGGCGCAAGGGTTCCACAAGGTCCAGCGCGGCTATATGCCGATCACCACCTGGTCGGCCCACTGGATCGCGCATGACGGGTTCCGTGCCGCTGTCGAGCGGTTTCTGGATGCCGAACGCCGCGGCATCGACGACGAGAAAAACGCCATCGCGCTGGAAGCCAGCCCGTTCAGGAAAAAATGAGGAATGGCGACGTTATTTGACGATCGCCAGTTTGATTTCGGCCAGATCGGACCTGATGCCGGAAATGTCCCTGTCGAGCGCCTTCACATCACGGTCAAGTGACTTCAAATCCTGGTCCAGCGACTTCAAATCCTGATCCAGCGACTTCAAATCCTGGTCAAGAGACCGCACATCCAGATAAAGCGCCTTCATGTCACGGCTCATGGTTGCCGCCCACCAGATAGCGGCACCAACAAACAGGAACATCGGCCAGACATCCACCAAAGCTTCTATGAACATCATTTCAATGATCCTTTCGGGACCAGTTTCAATGCCGCACAATGGCAATGGCAATGGCAATGGCAATGGCAATGGCAATGGCCATCGCACGCCCATTGATCATACAAAGGGATCATACAAAGGCCACCGGCATTGTGTCAAACCCATGTTTTATTAACGCATTGTAAAAAATACGTTAATTTTGTCTAACGCTCTTCCGGGGCCGGCAATGCCGTGCGCTTGCCGGGAAGCGCGCGTGGCGGTGCTGCCTTGCAGCTGACGGCAATCTTGCCATCCTCGACATCGACAAGCGCCAAACCACCGGAGGCCAGATCGCCAAACAGCAACATGTCGGCCAACGGCTTTTTGATATGTTCCTGCACCACGCGGGCCAGCGGGCGGGCGCCATAATTGCGGTCATAGCCCCGCTCGGCCAGCCAGTCACGGGCCGCGTCCGTCAACTCGATCTCGACATTGCGTTCGGCAAGCTGGGCATCGAGCTGCATGATGAACTTGTCGACAACAAGCCGGATCACGTCGGTGCCAAGAGACGCGAAGGGAATGATGGCGTCGAGACGGTTCCGGAATTCCGGCGTGAACATCTTTTCGATCGCCTCGGCGTCGGCACCCTCGCGATTGTCGCGGTTGAAACCGATTGCCTTTTTCGACAGCTCCTGCGCGCCGGCATTGGTTGTCATGATCAGGATGACATTGCGGAAATCGACAACCTTGCCGTTATTGTCCGTCAGCTTGCCGTGATCCATCACCTGAAGAAGGATATTGAACAGGTCCGGATGCGCCTTTTCGATCTCGTCAAGAAGCAACACCGCATGCGGTGTCTGGTCGACAGCGTCGGTCAGCAATCCGCCCTGGTCAAAACCAACATAGCCCGGCGGTGCGCCGATCAACCGCGACACGGTATGGCGCTCCATATATTCGGACATGTCGAAGCGCATCAGCTTGATGCCAAGCGCCTCGGCAAGCTGGCGTGCCACTTCGGTCTTGCCAACACCGGTCGGGCCGGAGAACAGATAATTGCCGACCGGCTTTTCCGGTTCGCGAAGCCCGGCCCTGGCCAGCTTGATCGCCGAAGCCAGCGCGGTGATTGCCGCGTCCTGGCCAAAGACCAGACGCTTCAGATCATCCTCGAGCGAGGCCAGCGCCACCTTGTCGTCACGGCTGACATGTTTTGGCGGGATCCGCGCCATCGTCGCAATGGTGGCTTCGATCTCTTTCTGCCCGATGGTTACCTTGCGGCGCGAAGGTGGCAGCAGGTTCTGCGCCGCCGCAGCCTCGTCAATGACATCGATGGCCTTGTCGGGAAGCTTGCGATCATTGATATAGCGGGCCGACAGATCGACAGCCGTTTTCAGCGCCGCGCTGGTGAAACGGATCTTGTGATGATCTTCATAGCGGCTCTTCAGGCCGGCCAGAATCTTGATCGTATCCGCGATTGTCGGCTCTATCACATCGATTTTCTGGAACCGGCGCACCAGCGCACGATCCTTTTCAAAATACCCGCGATATTCCTTGTATGTGGTCGATCCGATGCAGCGAAGCGTGCCCTCCTGAAGCGCCGGCTTCAACAGGTTGGAGGCGTCCATCGCGCCGCCGGATGTGGCACCGGCGCCAATGACGGTATGAATTTCGTCGATGAACAGAATGGCATTGTCGTCATCCTGAACCGCCTTTACCACGGCCTTCAGCCGCTCTTCAAAATCGCCGCGATAGCGCGTGCCGGCCAGAAGCTGCCCCATATCAAGGGCGTAGATGACGGCGTTCGACAACACATCCGGCACCTCGCCATTATGGATTCGCAGCGCAAGCCCTTCGGCAATTGCGGTCTTGCCAACGCCCGGATCGCCAACATAGAGCGGGTTGTTCTTGGTCCGGCGGCACAGCACCTGAATGGTCCGGTCGACTTCGCGGTCGCGTCCAATCAGCGGGTCGATGCGTCCTGCCGAGGCCTTGGCAATAAGATCGACGGCATACTGGCTGAGCGGATCCTGACCTTCGGCCTCACCGCCCTCGACCTCTTTGGACTCCTGCGTGCCGCTGCCACCATTGCCCTCGGCGCCGTGGCTGATGAAGGTCACCGCATCAAGGCGGGTCATATTCATCGATTTCAGGAACCAGACAGCATGGCTTTCCCGTTCCGAGAAAATCGCCACAAGAACATTGGCGCCGGTTGCCACTTCGCGCCCGGATGACTGGGTATGGATGATGGCGCGCTGGATGACGCGCTGGAAGCTGGCGGTCGGTTGAACATCAGCCTGGCCATTCGCGCTGACGATCGAGGCAAGTTCATTTTCTATGAAATCCGACAGGCGGGTCCGAAGCTCGTCAATATCCACATTACAGGCCGACAGCACCTCGAGCGCGTCACTGTCCTCGGTCAAGGCAAACAGCAGATGTTCCAGAGTGGCGAATTCGTGGCTGTGCGATGTGGCCGTACTCATCGCCCGGCGCAGCGTTTCCTCAAGCTCACGTGACAACATCTCGTCTATTCCTTTTCAATCTGCAGTTGAAGCGGATGTTCATTCTGGCGGGCGTAATCCATCACCTGGGTGGCTTTCGCCTCGGCAACCTCATAGCTGTAGACACCGCACACGCCGACGCCGCGCTGATGCACATTCAGCATGATCGCCGTGGCCTGTGAGTTCGACATGTTGAAGAACCGTTGCAGCACATAGACAACGAATTCCATCGGTGTGTAGTCATCATTCAGCATGATCACCTTGTACATCGACGGTTTCTTGGTCCGCTGGCGCGTCTCCAGTATGACCTGCGACTGGCCACCATCCTTGTCTGTCTTCCTGTCAGTCATCGCCTGTCTTCGGTTTACCTGTTTCCGATCCCGTTGGATCACGATCCTGTCAATTCACCGGGATATTGTTCAAGAAATAACCAGCGAAAGCAATATACCGACACCAGTTGGGCCGACACCGGTTGGGCCGAAACCGTATAGCGGCGGCATATGCGTTCGATACCCACTTGATATTGGCGGTCCGGCCCAGCGTCGAAAGGGGCCTTGTGACAAAAAAGATCACAATGCGTCAAAAAGGGGCAGCCACCTGCAAAAAGACCACCGGCAAGGTTGAAGAAATGATTAATGATATTATGATGACCATCAATGCGGTGAACTGGACACTATAGCTGGAGCCCTGATCGATGCTGCATAGCGTCACGACCGTTCTTGTCATGTTTGTCAGTCTCATGTTTGTCAGTCGTTATCGCCGCTTTCGCTCCCCGGTCCCATTGTCCCGTGTCGCGGCCTTTCTGATCATCTGTCTTGGGTTTGTCGGCATGTTCGGCGCCACCGCGCCGTCGGCCAAGGCGGCCAAATACGCGGCCATCGTCATCGAGGAATCCACCGGCCGCGTGTTGTTTGCACGCAATGCCGACAAGTCACGCTATCCGGCATCGCTGACCAAGATCATGACCCTCTATCTGCTGTTCGAGGAACTTGAATCCGGGCGTGTCTCGATGTCCACGAAGATGCCTGTATCACGTGTGGCGGCAAGCCGATCACCTTCGAAGCTGTATCTTCGGACCGGGCAGACCATCACGGTCAAGGACGCCATATTGGCGCTGATCACGAAATCGGCAAATGACGTTGCCACCGTTGTGGCCGAACAATTGTCGGGATCCGAGCGTGAATTCGGCGAGCGGATGACGCGCAAGGCGCGCGCCCTTGGCATGACACGGACGACCTTTCGCAATGCCTCCGGCCTGCCAAACCGCCAGCAGCGGTCAACGGCGCGTGACATGGCCCGGCTTGCCATCGCCATCCGCCGCGACTTTCCGCAATATTTCGGCATGTTCTCGACCACCTCGTTCCGCTGGAAGGGGCAGCGATTTGGCAACCACAACAAGCTTCTGACAAACTATTCGGGAACAGACGGCATCAAGACAGGTTACATCAACGCCTCCGGCTTCAATCTGGTGGCGACGGTGGAACGCGCCGGTGTCAGGCTGATCGGCGTTGTGTTCGGTGGCCGCACAGGCCGGACACGCGATGCCCATATGGTCGAGATCCTCGACAAGTCCTTCAAGCGGGTCAAACCGGCCGATATCCGCACGCAACTGACCCCGGTGCGAAGCGGGGCCGTTGCGGCACTTCCAAAGACTTTGCCGGTGCCACCGCCGGTGCCGGGCGCGATGCCGGTGGCACCGCCACCGCGACAGGTCAAGCATGGCAGCATCGATGTCGCGCTTGCGGGCGAGTCCGCCTATCTGGAAGGCACGCCGTCACGCGCCAGCGCGACAGGTGATGACGGGCCGACGCAGTGGAGCGTGCAGATCGGCAGCTTTGCCAAGCGCGCCAATGCGCACAAGGCCGCGGCGCAGGCACGGCGCGCCACCGACGGGGTGCTTGCGGCCACCCCGGCCCGCCTGACCATGGTGACCCGCGGCAGCATTCCGATGTGGCGTGTCAGATTCCACAATCTTGACGAAACCCAGGCCAGGTCCGCCTGTGCGGCGCTGTTTGCCAAGGGACGGCCCTGCATGGCGATCGAGGAAGACAGACGGCGCGCGGGCTGATCCGCGCGGCGTCATGGCGGCGGCGACAGCTATTTCGGATAGGTCTTGTCGAGATCCTCGAAATCTGCGCCAATTGGACCCCAAGAGGGGTGCGAATCCACATATATCTGGCCCGATACCCTCAGCATCCCGCTATCGTCGAAGGCGCCGGGCGCAATACTGATCAGCGGCAGGTCACGGCGGCGGTAGAACATCTGCGAGCCGCAGGTCGGGCAGAAGCCGCGCTCCGCCCATTTTGAACTGCCATACCAGCGCGGCCGCCCGTCACCGAGCCAGGAAAAGCCGTCGGCATGCACGGCCGAGGCACCCCAGCTAATGCCGGTGATCTTCAGACAATCCGAACAGTGGCAGATCAGAATTTTGCGAAGCGGGCCGGTGGCGCGAAAGCGCACCTCCCCGCAATGGCATCCGCCTTCGAAATCCTTCCCGGCGGTGGCGGCAATCGGCCTGTCCATGACGACATCTCCCCTGCAAATCCGGTTCCGTCAAACCTACACACATCAAACCTACACACATCAAACCTACACACAGGCAAGATCCAGACGAAAACCCTATCTGAAATCGCGGCTTCGCATACGGGTGCCGCGCTGATCGCGGGCCGCTTCCTCGTCGAGATGGCGGAGATATCCATTCAGGTTGAACAGAGATTCGGCGATGAAATGCAGCACCGCCTTTTCCCGCTGGATACGCCCGACAACGCCCAGGATCTGTGATCGCAGCATCGGGTCACGATAGGTTTCGGTCAGCTTTGGCCAGATGATCACATTCAGCGAATGCAACCCGTCCTCAAGCGTCAGAAACACCGTCCCGCCGGCGGTGCCGGGGCGCTGGCGCATCGTTACCAGACCGGCAAGACGCAGCCGCTGTCCGTCACGCGCCTCATGTGCGATCGCACAGCTCTGCCAGCCATCGGCGGCAAGCGGGGCTTCCAGAAGACGCAGCGGATGTGCCTTCAATGACAGCCCCAGACTGCGGTAATCGGCGGCCACGTCCTCGCCGGGCCCTGCGCGCGGCAGGGCAACAGGCGGTTCCACACCGGCAAGATCGTGATGCCGACGGGTGGCATGCGCGAACAGCGGCAGTTCCTGCCACCGCTGGCCAGCCAGCGCGCGCACCTCCCACAAGGCTGTACGGCGCTCGAGACCCAGACTGCCAAACGCATCACCGCGCGCCAGCGATTCGAGCGCGCGTGCCGACACATCGGCACGTCGCATGATGTCGGACAAATTGGCATAGGGCGGCATGCGGCTGGCCACAATCCGCGTGCCCTCGCCCTCGGCAAGCCCCTTGACCAGCCGCAGCCCCAGCCGCAGGGCGTAATGGCCCTGCCGGTTCCGCGAATCGGCTTCAAGCGTGCTGTCCCAGTCGGAATGCCCGACATCAACCGGACGCACCTCAATGCCGCTTCGCTTTGCCTCGGCGACAAGCTGTGAAGAGGAATAGAATCCCATCGGCTGGGCATTCAGCAGCGCGCAGATAAAGACATCCGGATAATGGTTCTTGATCCAGGCCGAGACATAGACAAGCAACGCAAAGCTGGCGGCGTGCGATTCCGGAAACCCGTAGGTGCCAAACCCCTCGATCTGGCGGAAACAGCGTTCGGCAAATTCGGCATCATAACCACGCTCGACCATGCCACGGATCATCTTGTCGTGGAATCTGGCGACATCACCATGCTTCTTGAAGGTGGCCATGGCGCGGCGAAGCTGGTCCGCCTCGCTGCCGGTAAACCCGGCGCCGACAATCGCAATCTGCATCGCCTGTTCCTGAAACAGCGGCACGCCGAGCGTACGCTCCAGCACATCGCGAAGCGCCTCGGACGGATAAGTGACCTTTTCCAGCCCGGCACGCCGGCGAAGATAGGGATGCACCATATCGCCCTGGATCGGCCCCGGGCGCACGATCGCCACCTGCACCACCAGATCATGAAAACAGCGTGGCTGAAGGCGCGGCAACATCGCCATCTGGGCCCGCGATTCCACCTGAAAGACACCAACCGAACGCCCCTCGCACAGCATGTCATAGGTGGCGGCGTCCTCGGGCGGCACCGAGGCCAGCGTCAATGGCCGGTTATAATGCTGCCGCAGCATGTCGAAAGCACGGCGCACACAACTCAGCATGCCAAGCGCCAGGACATCGACCTTCAACAGGCCCAGCGCGTCCAGATCATCCTTGTCCCATTCGATCACCGTCCGACCCGCCATCGCCGCCGGGCTGATCGGGCAGAGATGGTCGAGCCGCCCGCGGGTGATGACAAAGCCGCCGACATGCTGCGACAGGTGGCGGGGAAAGCGGGCAATCTCGCCAACCAGCCGCCGCACCAGCGCGATCCGGCGGTCTGCCGGGTCGATGCCGACAGCACGAAGCGCCTCGTCATCAGGCCCGCCCGCCTCGCGTCCCCAGGCCTGTCCGGACAGCGCCGCCTGAACATCGCTGCTGAGTCCAAACACCTTTGCCACCTCGCGAAGCGCGCTGCGTGTCCGATAGGTGATCACCGCCGCCGTCAGCCCGGCACGGGTGCGGCCATATTTGGCATAGATGTACTGGATCACCTCCTCGCGGCGCTCATGCTCGAAATCAACATCGATATCGGGTGGCTCGCCACGCGCCTCGCTGATGAAACGTTCGAACAATGGCTGCGAACGGTCCGGATCGACCGAGGTGATACCAAGACAGTAGCAGACTGCCGAATTGGCTGCCGAACCGCGCCCCTGACACAGAATCCCGCGGCTGCGGGCAAAACGGACAATATCGAAAACGGTCAGGAAATACGGCGCAAAGGCCATTTTGGCGATCAGGGCTATTTCCCGATTCAGATAGGCTTCGACCTTTGCCGGCACGCCGTCGGGATAGCGCTGGGCGGCACCATTCCATGTCTGATATTCAAGTTCGGCCATCGCGTCGCGCCCACCCGGCGACACCTCGTCGGGATATTCATAGGACAGATCATCCATCGAAAATCCGCACATGGCGGCAAGCTCGCCGGCATGGTCCAGCGCCTGTGGCAGGTGACGCCAGCGCCGCGCCATCTCGGCAGGTGTCAGAATGTGACGTTCGGCATTGCGCGACAGCAGGGCTCCGGCCTGATCAAGCTGCTGTTTTTCACGAATACAGCTCAGAACATCGGCAAGCGGCCGGCGTGCCGGCAGGTGATAGAGCGCGTCACCGGCCGCCGCCAGCGGCAGGTCCAGCGCCGCCGCCATCTCGGCAAGCATCGCGAGGCGCGTCTCGTCACCGCCATCACGATACAACGCCGCGCCGGCAAAGACCCGGCCGGACGCGCTGTCGCGGATTCGTGTCAGATGCGTCGCATGGCCGGAATCCGGATGACGCGGCGGCATCACCAGCAGCGCGGTACTGGCAGCAAGCCGCGCGAAGTCGGCAAGATGCAGCACCGGTGCCGCCTTGCTGCCGCGAAGATTACCCTCGCTGAGCAGCACCGACAGCGATTCATAGCCCGTCCGGTCGGTCGGATGGACAATCACCTCCGGCCCGTCGACAGGCCTCAGCCGCGCCCCGACAACCAGCCGGATGCCATGTTCGCGGGCGGCGACATGGGCCCGTACAATTCCGGCAAGCGAATTCACATCGGCAATACCGATGGCAGGCCATCCCAGCGCCGCCGCCGTTTCAACCATCTCCTGCGGATGCGAGGCACCGGCAAGAAAGCTGAAATTGCTGTAACATCCCAGCAACGCCATCAGGCGAAGAAACCGTGCAGGAACCAGCCCGGATCCTCGCCGCGTTCGGGCAGGCCCTCGCGATAGACCCAGAACGCGGCCCCGCGATCATCCTGAAGGCGGAAATAGTCGCGCGTGCGGGTGCCGGCGGCGGCATGCCACCATTGCGGCGCGATTCGTTCGGGACCGCTGGCACGCATAATCCTGTGCGTGCGTTTCTGCCAGACGAACTGTGCCGGTGGATGGTCCGGAAGCAGCGCCACCACCGCCAGCCGGTGCGGATGCGCCAGCAGCCTGATCGGGCGCGGGGCGGCGGTCGGACAATGCGCCGGGGCATTCATCCGGTCGTCGAAACCGGCCTGTTCCATATCGGGATAGGCCATATATTGCGCCGCTTCCGGTTGCCAGCAATCGCGCGGCTTCATACGCAGCACCGCACCATGTCCAAGCCGCGCCACCAGCCTGTCGATCAGGCTTGCCTGGCTTTCGGCAACCGACACCCCGTCATCAAACGCCGCCGATACAGGTGCCTGGGGGGTGCAGCCATGCGCCTCCATCCACATCCGTTCGATCCCGAATTCCGGATTGATGGCCTCGCCGGCATCAGCCAGCAGACGGCGGAACGCGGTGGCATCGCGGCTTGGGCGCGACAGATGGACATCATGGCCCCGCACCACACCATCAACCCGCTGCCAGCCGAGATGCAGCCGTCTGGCCCCCACCTCGTTCTGCTGCAGGATCAGGCTCAGCTCGTCGATCAGCTGCCCGATCGTCGCATGGATATCGGCCGGCGCGGCGACGGGTTCGGCAAAATTCAGCATCGCCAGACGCGGGCGCACCGGCGCGATCGGGGTGAAACTTTCATTCACATGCCCAAGCGCCGCATCAAGGCGTGCTGTCACAATCATCCCGAACCGCGCGGCAAGCGGGGCCCGCGGCAGCGGCATGACATCGCCAATCCGGCGCAGACCGGACGCCGCCATCGCCGTGCAGATGCTGCCGTCAAGCCGCAGCGCGGCCAGCGGCAGATCGGCCATCATCCCTGCCAGCTGGCGCGGTGCCGGCGACTCCAGCCGCGCACAGCCATAGCGCTGCACCGCCGTGCCGTACCGGGCCAGCGCCCAGGCAGCACCACAGGTTGGCGCGACAGCCATACGCGCCGTCAGCCCGGCCCGCCGCAACCGCCACGCCATATCGGCCAGCAGCGGGCGAACACCACCATGAAGATGCGCCGCCCCGGCAATATCCAGCCACAACCCGTTGCCATCATGCGCAATGGCGGCACCGGTGCCGACGGATTCGACCGGGGCCGGTGCGGTCAACGGACAATAGCGACGCGCCCATCTTGCCAGATGCAGCAGGTCATCCGCATCGGCACCGGCATCACTGTCACGCGAAACAAGGTTCGGGTGCAGGGCCCGGGCATCGGCAAGCCGCATACCGGCATGAAGACCGCTTCGCCGCGCCAGACGGCAAACCGACTCCACCATATCGGTGCCTCTGTGCGTCGTGGTCAGGACCAGCGGCACGCCATTCGGCACCGCCCCGGCCCGGCGCAGCCTGTCAGCCGCCAGATGCGGAAACCAGACATGAATGATGCGCCGCGACATGCCACGCTGCCCCACCGCACTAGCCGGCCAGACGCGCCGCCGGCAGGGCCGCCGAACGATGCCCGGCACCCCGGCGGTGTGGCAGCCCGCCCGGCGATGCAGCAAACGGCGCAGCAAGCGGTAATGATGACGTGCCAAGCGGCAATGACGCCACGGAACCACCTGTCTGGACCGAAGACGGGCCAAGATCACGAAAGCTGTTGTCACGCGCCCGCCAGCACAGCCTTGTTGCATGCGCACGTCCCCCGCGCGCCTGCAACAGATCGACCTGCCAGCAAGGATTCCAGCGGGACGACCAGTCGGATGACGGGCCCGTGACGGCAGATGCAGCAGACGGGGCAATCCGCCATCGTGTTTCGAACCCGCTTGCCGTCACCGGCCAGCCGGTCAGGAACCCGGTAACACCGCTTGCCTCGGCCGCCAGCTGTGCGCGTCGTGCCAGCCGCATCCAGTATTCGCCGGACTGGACGGCACCGTCATATTCCATGACGACGGCGGCAAGCCCGGATGTGCGCAGGATGTCCTCCAGCGCCGCCAGCCTTTGTCCGGGGCTTGGCGAATCGACGATCAGCAACCGCCCCGGATCGAGCCCGAGCGCCGCCAGCCCGGCGGCATACAGCATTCCCGCACCGCCGGTCGCGGCGGCCGGACACCAGACCACCGGTGCCGATCTGTCGGCCCGCGAATCCTCCTGCCGGGCCAGCAGCCGACGCAGCATCGCGACGGTGAATCCGCTCAGCGCCCCGTCATGCCCGGGACGACCGGACAGAAGATGCACCCGCCCCAGCGCCAACCCGCCGGCAAGCGCCGAATCGAGCGGCCCGACGCCAAGCGGCAGCCGCGCCGTGCCGGACCGCCCCTCCAGACGGGCAGCCTCGCGCCGCAGCGTCCGGAAGTGTTCGGCGCGATCCCCAGATTCGCCGGGTAATTCACCGGGCAATTCGCCAACCCGCGATTCGCCGGGTAATTCACCGGGCAATTCGCCAACCCGCGATTCACCGGGCAATTCACCGGGCGACGCCGCGGCAAGATCATGCGGGAACACGTCATGGTGAGGCTGAGTGCATGTGGCAAGATCATGGTCCGACATGTCACTTTGCACCGTCATCATGATCCGCCTCCTGCCGTTTGGTTCCATCCCGGGACCGCTTTGGACCGCTTTTTGTTCCCGTTTTGTTCTATAAGCGGACAGGCCCAGAGTCAATGAAAAGAGTCACTGAAAAGAGTCACTGCGGGAGTCGATGAAAAGAATCGGTAGGGGAGTCGGTGCGGGAGCCTGTCGATGTGCCGCCCCGGCCCGCCGGGTGGCCGGATTTCGGAACCGCCCGGCGAACCGGGCGGCGCACAGACACCGATCAGAGAATCTCGATGATCTGTCCGCTGTTGACGGAGGTTCCGTCAACATGGATGAAATCATCTTGCGAGAAGGTGCCGTCAAAATCCACGATGCGGGCGATCTTATGGGCTTCGGATGTCGGTGTCGCGGTATTATACAGCTCGATGACCCTTATCGTTTCTGCCGCCCCTCCAACCTCGGTGGACTCTCTTGTCTCGCTGATTTCCTTCCACCAATATGTGCGGTTCTCCCCCACATCGAGCATGATCTTGTCCCGGCCATCCTCGAAATTCGTGATTCTGGCCGGCTCGTTGTTCTTGATCTGCGCGCCGCTGATAACACGGTCGTAATGAGGGTTGAAATAATCGGTGACGAAATTCACGCCTTCAAGCGGTTGCAAGATGTAATTGGGCTCGTCTCGACCGGTTGCCGAATTGAAAACCGACTCGAATTTGCTTATGTCAAAATGCTTTCGTTCAACCGGAATCATATGCAGATTTGGCCTGTTGCCTCCCACGTTCAGGAACAGGTCGGCTGTTGGCGCGACAAACACCAGCCCGCCATCTTCCTCATGGATGTAACCGTCAAGCACCGCCAGCACATTGTTCGCCTGAACCGTGTCAGAGCTGTAGAAGACGAGTTTGTAGCTGGGGCTTTCCCCGAACCCTCCGGCATCATATTTCACCTGCCAGTAGATGTCGCTTCCCGTGAAGACCAGCGCATCCCCTTCCGCCGGGCGGAAATTGGTGATCTTGACCGCACCGTCCTCATCACTTGGCGTCGTGTCGATCACAAAGGCTTCGTTGCGGTTTTCACTGTTGCTGAGGCTGTTGCCCTCAAACAGATAATAGGCCTTTGTGACGGTCGTGCTGTCCCCCGACCGGGTAGTGAAATAGCTGTCCTTGTTGGAATAGCCAACATTGAGGAACACACTCGGGAAATTGACCGTGTCCACGGAGTTGACCATGAAGGCGAGGTGGTTGTCTTCAAGAGACAGGTCATGCGAACTGTATATGCCGAGCACCGAGATATTTTCAATGCTATCGACGGTTCGTGAATAACTCTTCAGCCATACATAATCCAGATCGATCCTGATCTTGTCGCCGGATTCCAGATTGTTGATCCGGTCGGCGCTGGCCGCATTGCCGGGCGTGGTATCCACCTCGCGGGTATCGGGCGATCCTGTCTGGCCGTCATGCGTGTCGGGTGTTTCAGGCGTGGTGGGCCTGTCTTGCGCCGCCGGCAGGCCGGGCACAGGCGCCGCCGCCACGTTCAGCGTCACTTCGATGCCTTCGCTTTTAAGTGTGCCGTGATTGCCATTTTCCCGCCCCTGTATGGTCAGGGTCACGCTACGGCCGGCGAGATCGGACAGGTCCTGCCCGGCCTTCACCATCAGCTTGTATTTCTTCTGGCCCGGCGTGGAGCGTGGTGGCAAAACGTAGCTGGTGTCCCGAACAAGCTCGAAGACGTCGACACTAACGGCAACGCCGTCGATCTTGACTATCAGCGGCAGCATTTGAACGTCCTGAACCGGCACGCCATCCAGATTGTCGGGATCGCTCAGGATGAAGACAATGCCCGTGTCGAACGGTGTGTCTTCAGTGCGCAACGGCAATTCGCTCGGGGCGTCAGGACTGACATGCTTTTCCAGGCGCGGCGCTTCCTCCGTGTTATTGATCGTCACGGTGAAGGATACGGGGTTCGGGAGAGTGCCGTCACCGGTGGTCCGGTCGGTAAGACCCACCGCAACCTCACGCGTTCCGGTCGCCAGCCTGTCGATCACCTGCCCGGCCTTCAGCATCAGTTCGGTGCCGTTTCTGATTTCGAACAGGTCTTTTGCCCAGGCCGACTGGATTTCCAGGACGTTGGTGCCGATCCCGTCATCGCTGATGTGGATATCGGCGATCTTGCGCTCAGTGGTGGGTTCCAGTTCATTGATGGTAATGCCGGTGAAAGCGAGCGAGGCATCATCAGGGGCCTTCAGCGCTATCCCGGTCGGCTTCTCATCCTTATTCCGGATCGTCACCAGGAAGGGTTGGTTGCCGGGGGTATCCGGATCGCTGTCCAGCGTGTGTTTAATGCCGTTCCTGTCGGTGAAGATGATGGTGACGGCGATCTTGCCGTCCGCATTTCCGGCTTCCTCTTCCCGGACGTCCTTCTCGAAATTGAAGGTCGCGCCCTGTCTGGCATAAAGAAAAAATCGATAATGGCCGGCGGTCTCTTCAACAAATTCCAGCATGAATCGTCCATCGCTGGTGTCGTGCTGGCGAGTTGTGAATGTCAGGTAAGACGGGTTCAATTCCCCAGTCCGGCCTTCTATAACGGTAACGGTTCCGTCTGGACCTCTGGTTCCCAGAAAATTCGTCGGCAACAGATCCTTTTTTATCTGGATATTGTGACCTGTATGTACCTTGTTGCCTTGTCTTCCGGCCCCGACATTTTCCACGAACGGGGGAGCCCCGACCGAGGTCTGGAAACTCATCTTGAAATCCGGAACAGCCGGATCCAGGGCGGATCCGGACTGCGTCGACCCCCCCACCGATGGCGCGCTTCCGGCCACGACGTTGATATCGAGTGTTTTGAAATCCGTGGCGACCCCGGAAACGGTATCGGTCACCGTGACCAGCAAGCGGTAGGTGCCGGCCTCGTCCGGGGTATAGCTGGCGCTCGTCGCGCCGGTGATAGCCTTCCATACCTCGTTCACCTTCTGCCACCACTGATATTTCAGCGTCAGGCCCATTGCCGGAGGCCGCACGCCCCCTGCCGGGGTCGGCAGGACGACACTGTTCGGATCGCTGAACGGCGTGGTTTGGATGAATGACAGCTCGGTCCCGGTATTCACCTCCTGATCCCGGTCCACGGCGACTCCCTTGATGGCGGCGGCGATCGCGCCTTCGGTCGGTCTGTCGATGGCCACATCCACGGTGAACTTGCGCTCCGTTTTGTATTCGTCGGTGAAAGTAAAAGTTAGCTCGATAATGCCATTGAGCGTGAGGTTGTTATCATCACCGAACTCATCGGTTCTGTCGGCATCGAATTTTAAAGGGCCCCTGATCATGAACAAAAGGAGGGTGAATTTGTGATAATTTTCATCACTCTCGTTGAATTTCAGAGCGAACCTTGGGTCGTTTGTTCCGTACGCGGTGCTGGAGGATCTCACGATGTTTTGACTCAAAACCTGTATGCCGGTCCCCAGAGCTAGGCCGCCGACCGCGTCGAGTTTGCTAGACAGGAAGTCGGCGGGTAGCAGGTTTTTGGCTATGTGAATCTCGTATCCGGCATCAACAGGATTAGTGGGGGACGGTTTGCTATTTTCGGTGATCCTGGAAACCCTTTTAATCACCTTGAAATTCTCAATACTCGGCTCCTTCACTTCGATTTCGGGACTGACGAACTGCGCCTCGTCGTCGTCGGAAAATTTCACGTCCGACACCAGCATTACCGCCCGGTAGATGCCGGCCTCGGAAGGTGTGTAGTCATTGTTCGATGGAGGTCTACCGGGGGCTGGCTCCCAGGTTCCATCTGCCTTCTTCCGCTCCCAATCAGTGTTGATGGTGCCTACTATGTCCTGATCTGTGGCTGACCGATCAACGCTCAGTGTGACGCCCTTAAACGCCTCCTTCGCCTCTTTACCGTTGACGAGAATGGATATAATGCCTGTAGTCGGGTCGTTGCCGTCGGTCAGCTGGACGGTGACCTCTTTCTTGACCTCATTGCCGGCGGAATCCTCGGCGGTGATTTCCAGCGTGATCACGCCGTTCGGGTTGTCTTCATGTTCAAAGTCGAATGTCTGACCCGCCTTGGCGATCAGCTTGCCGCCCGACACCTCGAACCTGTCGTCGAGGACGAAGTTTCCGTCTTTCGTCTTCCGTTTGATCACCAGCGGGCGCAGATCGCCGTCGGGATCACGCGCCTCCACCTCGATGCCGGTATCGATGGGGCTGGTTGTTTTGGTGTCTCCGACGGTCTCGTTGAAAGTTGTCCGGGCGGCGGGCTGTGTGATCGTCAGCGTCGGTGGTTGCCCGGCTTCAAGGACGGTGAAGGTGATCCTATCGGTGCCGGTAAGGCCGGCGTTGTTGCCGTCGGTGGCGGTCAGCGTCAGGGTGATCTACTCGCCCAATCTGAAGCTGACGCCGCTTTTGGCGAGGATTTTGCCGTTTTCGATCTTGAAACGATTGTCGCCTGACAGGGTGAAACTCGGCCCCCTATACCCGGTCTCGCCGCTGTCCTTGTCGGTCGCGATGAAGGTCAGCCCGGTGTCGGTATCGCCGGTCACCGTGCCTTCCTTGACAGACGCCGTGCCGCGAATCTCCGGCACCGGCGCAAACTGAACATCGCTGACGGTGAAGGTGATCGGCACGGTATTGGTGAGGCCGGCGTTGTTGCCGTCGGTGGCGGTCAGCGTCAGGGTGATCTCCTCGCCCGATCTGAAGCTGGCACCGGCTTTGGCGAAGATTTTGCCGTTTTCGATCTTGAAACGATTGTCGCCTGACAGGACGACATCCGGCTCCTCATACCCGGTCTCGCCGCTGTTCACATCCGTGACCCGGACCCGCAGCCCGGTATCGGTTTTGCCGGTCACCGTGCCTTCCTTGACAACCGCCGTGCCAAACATCGCCAGCACGGGCGCATGCTGGGCATCGGGATTGGCCATGACCTGTTTGATGCTATTCTCAAGTTCGGAAAGAATTTTGCTTTCGTCTTCTGAAAGCTGAGGGGTTTCGCCGCTCTCGGACTTCCGCTTGATCACGTCACGGTTCTTTTCCACAAGGTTTGTAATGGTGGGCAGAACCTTGCGCACCTTCTCGA